>PLEA01000491.1 GCA_003136335.1 Acidobacteriaceae bacterium
TCGCATCCCATGGGATGCGCCGCAGCGCTGGCCACGATTCGCGTCTACGAAGAGGACAACCTCATCGAGAACGCGAGGAAAATGGGCGCGATCATGAAAGATCTTGGGCGCGAGATGCAGGCCAAGCATCCTTCGGTCGGAGCGGTGCGGTCGATCGGACTGTTTGGCATCATGGAGCTCGTGCGCAGCCGCAAGACACGTCAACCAATGGCTCCGTTCAACGGCACTTCGGACGAGATGGGAGCGCTGGGTCGCTTCTTCCGCGAGCAGGGGCTTTACACGCTGGTGCGCTGGAATACCTTCTACACGAATCCTCCGCTGTGCATCAATGAGCAGCAACTGCGGGAGGCGTTCGCCATCATCGACCAAGGGCTGGAGATTACTGACAAGGCGGTGAAGGACTAGGTTCTCGTTCGTGTTTCGCATTGTACGCAGGGAAATCAGATCGGCAACTGATACGTCCTGACGACCGTAAGCTTGCGAGGCACTCTGTTGTAGAATCACTGCAAGAGTGTACTTCGGCGAGACGCTATGAAAAGAGTTGCTGCCTTTGTCCTTCTGGGCGCGTTGAGTGTCGGTTCCTCGGTCGCGGCCTTGGCTCAGACGCGCACCAGAGCCTGGCCGCAGACTCGCGCTTCCCAAAAAGCCAACAGGAAACAGCAGAAGGCGATGAAAAAGTACGCGAAGGCGCAACGAAAAGCGCAGCGCAAAATGCTGAAGACGGAACGAAAAAACACGAGATATCCGTCGCATCGATACTGATTTCCGTCGGCTTCGGATTTTCATTTGAGCGAGGCGGGTGGCTCAGACTGTGGCGGACATCACAGCTGAGGGGTGCCCCAACCCTTCGCGTGTTTCGGCGAAGGGTGGTACCACAGACCTCGACCTCTCGGTTCCTCCCTATTCACTGCGGAGCAGGGATCCCTGGCTCACTTGATTGTCGAGGGGGCGCAAAGCCCCGATTTCTGGCAGCAACTATAATGATGTAGCCCACCAATATGCGTCAGAGGCAGCGGCGGAGTGGATTCCTACCCCAATGTGGATTGAAGGATACGCTGAGGTCCATTTCAGAGGGGGCGTGTGGCTCCGCTTGGGTTCACCTTCCAGATGAACGATCGAGGGTTGCTCGGTGGTTGAAGAAACAGGGTCTAGGCTCGACTGGATACCCTTCCGGTTGTTTCGTATTCGCGAAAACTTCGTCGCAATCGTTGGAACGGGCGCAGAAGTATTCCGAAGCGTTCGCTCAGGTGTTGCGCCTGAATGGCATTCAGTGCGAGATTGGTTGGCGATACGACTAGCTCCACAGCGCCCGCTTCTTCAAATAGGGCCGCCTACTTCAACGACACCAGCCTCTCCACCAACTCCGAATAATCCTTCTTCTCGATGCCGTGGACTTGTTTGTTGTATTCGTCCACTTTCGAAGAATAGTTCATGGAGCAGAATTTCGGGCCGCACATGGAGCAGAAGGCGGCTTCTTTGTAGTAATCGTCCGGCAGGGTTTCGTCGTGCATGGAGCGGGCGGTTTCGGGGTCGAGGGAGAGGGCGAATTGTTTCTCCCAATCGAATTTGTAGCGGGCNNGCGCCGTACCATCCGATCATGGCTGCGCCGATGGCGGAGGTGATGTGGTCGTAGCCGGGAGCTATATCAGTGACCAGCGGACCTAGCGTGTAGAACGGGGCTTCGTAGCAGAGCTCGACTTCTTTTTCGACCTGCTCCTTGATCTTGTCCATGGAGACGTGGCCGGGGCCTTCGATCATGACCTGCACGTCGTGCTCCCAGGCTTTCTTGGTGAGCTCGCCTAGAGTTTTGAGTTCGGCGAACTGGGCTTCGTCGCTGGCGTCGGCTACGCAGCCGGGGCGGAGGCCGTCGCCGAGGGAGAAGCTGACATCGTACTTCTTGAAGATCTTGACGATGTCGTCGAAGCGCTCATAGAGGAAATTCTGCTTGTGGTTGTGGACCATCCACTGAGCGAGGATGGCGCCGCCGCGGCTGACGATGCCGGTGATGCGCTTGGAAATCAGCGGGAGATATTGGATGAGCACGCCGGCGTGGATGGTCATGTAATCGACGCCTTGGGCGGCTTGCTCTTCGATGACTTCCAGCATGACTTCTGCGTTCAGATCTTCTACACGCTTCACACGGGAGATGGCTTCGTAGATTGGGACAGTGCCGATAGGGACGGGGGAGTGGCGGAGAATAGCTTCGCGAATTTCGTGGATGTTGCCGCCAGTGGAAAGATCCATGACGGTGTCGGCGCCGTAGTGGACGGCGGTGTGGAGCTTTTTCAGTTCTTCATTTACTTCCGACGTAACGGCCGAGTTGCCGATGTTGGCGTTGATCTTGCACAGCGAAGCCACGCCGATCGCCATGGGCTCGAGCTCGGGATGGTTGATATTGGCGGGGATAATCATTCGTCCGCGGGCGACTTCGTCGCGCACCAGTTCGGGCGTGAGCTTTTCTTTGTGGGCGATGTAGGACATTTCTTCAGTGATTACGCCCTGGCGCGCGTAGCGCATTTGAGAGAAATTGCCGGTGGCATTCTCTTTTTTGCGGCGAGATAGCCACTCTGCGCGCGGTTGAGGGACGGTGTAACCGGTGCTTCCGTTGCCATTGGTGGACGTCATGATCGGGAACCAGCCTTTTGGGAATTCGGTGAGTCTTGATTATAACCGTGTTGAGGGTGGACGGGTCGCAGCTGTGAAACCGCCAAACCAAGGCATTTACCACAGAGGACAATGAGGCGCACAGAGGTTTTACGCAAAGATCGTTGCGCGGCGGGTTGCTCGCCGCGAATCTTCCGGCATAGAATCTCACGCATCGCTTCAAGGAGAAATTTCTTATGCGTATGTTCCGGCTCGTGATGGGCTTTTTGCTGGTGGTGAGTGCTGTCAGTTTTTCGCAATCTGCTTCTTCTGCCAAGCCTGGTCCGGGCTTCAACCTTGACAACATTGATAAGACGGCCGATCCGTGCGTAGATTTTTATCAGTACGCTTGCGGGAACTGGATCAAGAATTCGGAAATTCCTCCCGACCAGTCGCAGTGGGGAAGCTTTGTGGAGTTGCATGAACGCAATCTGGATATTGAGCACGGTATTCTGGAGAAGGCCGCGGCGGGCGGGGCTAGCCGGAATGCGGTCGACCAGAAAATTGGCGACCTTTACGGTTCGTGCATGGACGAGAAGGCCGCGGACAGCAAGGGAATTGCGGCGGTGAAACCGGATCTGGATCGAGTGGCGGCGGTGAAAGACAAGGGCGCGCTGATTGACGAAATCGCGCACCTTCACCTGATTGGGCCGAGTCCGCTGTTTAATTTTTATTCGTCGTCGGACATGCACAATGCGGATCAGGTGATTGCTTACATTGATCAGGGCGGGCTGACTCTTCCCGATCGTGATTACTACATCAAGGAAGACAATCCGAAGATGAAGGAGATGCGGCAGCACCTGGTGGACTATGCCACGCAAGTGTTCACACTGGCGGGGCAGCCGCCGCAGCAGGCGGGTGAATCGGCGCAGACGGTACTGCGGATCGAGACTGGACTGGCGAAGGCGGCGATGGACCGCACGGAGCGCCGCAAGCCGGAAAATCGCGATCATAAGATGACCCGTGAACAAGCGGTCGCCTTGGGGCCCGATTTCTATCTCAATCGGTATTTTGCTGCCGTCGGTGCGCCGCCGTTTACGCAGCTCAACGTGACCAATCCTGATTTCTTTAAGAAGGTGAATGGAGCAATCGAGTCGGAGTCGCTCGATTCTTTGAAGACTTATGTGAGCTGGCATGTGCTGGACGCGGCGGCGCCGTGGTTGTCGCAGCCGTTCGTCGATGCGAATTTTAAGTATCAGCAGGCTCTCACCGGGCAAAAGGAAATTCAGGCGCGGTGGAAGCGGTGCGTGAATCTCACGGATCGGGAATTGGGAGAGGCTTTGGGACAAAGATATGTCGACGTCACGTTTGGGCCCGAAGCCAAGGCGCGCATGTTGAAAATGGTGGATGCGCTAGAAAAGTCTTTAGACGAGGATATTCACGACTTGTCGTGGATGAGCGAGGACACCCGGAAAGCGGCGAAGGTGAAGTTGGAGGCGATTCGGAACAAGATTGGGTATCCCGATGTTTGGCGCGATTACAGTTCGGTCGCAATCAAGCCGGGCGACCTGAAGGGCAATGTGCAGCGCGCGAATGAATTCGAGGCGAAGCGGGAGATCGCGAAAATCGATAAGCCGCTGGATCGCAAGGAGTGGGGCATGACGCCGCCGACGGTGAACGCGTACTACAGCCCGTCGTACAACGAGATAGTGTTTCCAGCGGGAATTCTGCAGCCGCCGTTTTTCGACAAGACGATGGACGACGCAGTGAACTTTGGCGGGATTGGGCTGGTGATTGGGCACGAACTGACGCACGGGTTTGACGACCAGGGACGCAAGTTCGATCCTAAGGGGAACTTCCAGGACTGGTGGACGAAGCAGGATGGCGAGGAATTTGAAAAGCGCGTGAGTTGTGTGGCCGACGAGTACTCGGGCTTTGTCGCCGTGGATGACATCAAGCTGAACGGGAGACTTACGCTCGGCGAGAACACGGCGGATAATGGCGGGGCGCGGATTGCACTGGCGGCGCTCGAACACATGATCGCGGACGACAAGACCGGGAAAGAAGGACAGAAGATCGATGGATACACGCCGGAGCAGCGATTTTTTCTGGGATTCGGGCGGGTGTGGTGCGAGAAACGGCGACCGGAAGTCGCGCGCATGCGGGTGCTGACGGATCCGCACTCGCCGGGAAAATATCGCGTGGACGGCGTCGTGGAGAACATGCCGGAGTTCCAGAAGGCGTGGGGCTGCAAGGCGGGGCAGCCGATGGTGGCGGAGAACGCTTGCCACGTTTGGTAGGCAAAGATGGGAAGGGCCGCGAATCGCGCCCTTCCCAACCCTTTCAGGATCACCGCTATTACTGCCGTGGCGCGGCCAGGACGACTTTTGCTCCTAATGACTGGCATGCGTCGATTACGTGCACGACATCCGCAAAGGGCAATCGACCGTCAGCTTCCACTAGAACCACTTTCTCACTTCGGTTCTGGAAAAGCTGCGTGAGCATGGTTTGCAGATTAGCCCAGGGAACCTGTCGATTATTGATCCGCAGGGCGGGCTCTTGCTGTCCCGAGTTGATAACTTGCACGGCGGTCGACTGAGAGCCCGGTGGTGGAACAAGCAGTACTTCCAGGCCTTTCGGAGACACCCGGGTTCCTGTTTCTGAGGACTTGGGTTGGGCCGTCAGGAGGATGGGTGTTCCGACACCGGCTGTATGCGCACCGTCGAGAACCTTCTCCACGTTGGCATACGGCGTACTAGCGTCGGCCTTGATGTATAGCTTTTGATCACCGTTAGGCAGACTCCCTTTGATTTTCTCTGCTAAGGCATCGGGAGTGAACAGATCAGTTCCGAGATAGACGCTACCGCTCTTCGTAACGGCTACGATCCGCGCGTCTTGGTTCTCTGCGTCGGGCATTGGGGTGGCGTTGCTGGCGACTGGCAGCTGTACGCTGATTCCTTTTTGCAGCGTTTGAGCCGGGCCGGCTGAGGCGTCAGGTTCGCGGACCAGTTTCAGCCCCGCGTCGGACTCTGCATGTTCGCCCAAGTTCCAGAGGCGAGCCTCGTTTGTGCCAGCAAGTGCCATGCGGAACTTTACGTTGGGACCGAGCTCCGCACATCCATGGCATTTGTGGTGTTCAACTTCGTACGCGAGCGTGTTGCCTTCGACGTGCGGTGCCAGCAACGGTACGGCAGTTTCGCCGGCGACGTGCCACGCCCCGCGGGTGTCGGTGCGTTGCTGGAAATAGAAAACGATGTTGCCACTAACGTTTCTGTCAACCGCTTGAATCTTGAGGTTGATTCCCGGGAGGTTGTTGATGTTGCCCTCCCAGGTGCCGGCGAATAGCGAGTTTTGAGACCCTGCTACCGGCTTCGCGGCAGCGGACGGTGTAAAGCTTGCAGCTAAGGTTAATGCGACTAGACACACTTCGAATATTCGATTCATATGTGGTACTCCTTTCGAGCTATTGAGGTGGAATGATTAGGGTTTTGCTCCGCCGAGTGACGCGGTTGCGAGGGTTCCGCCGAGGCCCATCGTTTCCACTGCTGATGAGGGGACGATCACCATGGAACCCTTTTCCTTGATGGCTTCGTACAACATGTTCATGGCGCGCAGATGGAGAGCCACAGGATTCTCCGCGTAGGCGGCTGCGGCCTCCACAAAGCTATTGGAGATTTCCTTTTCTGCCTGGCCCAAAATGATGCGGGCCTGACGCTCGCGCTCGGCTTGCGCCTGGCGCGACATCGCGTCTTCCAGGCCCTGCGGAATCTTCACGTCACGAATTTCTACCGATTGCACGGTGATGCCCCAGGGATTCGTCTTTTCGTCCAAGATGCGCTGCAACTCGCGGCCGAGGGTTTCGCGTTCGGTGATCATTTGCGCCAGTTCGTGGCGACCGATGGATTCGCGCAAGGCGGTTTGCGCGCTGAGAGTGATCGCCTCGATAAAGTTCTCGACTTCGAGAATGGATTTCTCGGCGTTCCATACCAGCCAGAAGATGATGGCATCAACATTTACGGGAACGGTGTCGCGTGTGAGCGTGGACTCCGCCGAGACGCTGGCGACGCGCACGCGCTGGTCCACGTAGGGGCTGAGCGTTTCGATGACCGGGATGATGTGGCACAGGCCGGGGCCGCGCAGGCCGACGTAGCGGCCCAGGCGCAGGACTGCGACCTTTTCCCACTGGCGCACGACTTTGATGGCGAAAAGGAAGTAGACGCCGACCGGGCCCCCGAAGATGGCGGGCGCGGGATGGTGCAGTGCCTGGGATACCGCGAGGCCAATCACAATGCTGATGACGAACAGCAAGAGGGCGATGCCACTGACTTCGTTCATTCGGATTTTCGCCATGATGTCTATCTCCTTTGTGTGGGACGAGTCTGTGTAGGACGAGGCAGCAAGTCGCGCAGACGATCGATCAGATCTTCCAGAGTGAATCCGGCGGCGCCCGCGCGGGCCGCGAATTCTCCAGCCATTTGGCTGAGCTGACGTTCGCGTTCCAGGGAATTGTTTTCCAGCTTCTTTTTCGCGATGAACGTTCCCGTGCCTTGATGAGTTTCCAGCAGGCCGCCCAGTTCGAGCTCGCGATAGGCCCGCATCACGGTATTGGGATTGATGGCGAGATCGACGGCCAGCTGGCGGACCGTGGGCAGCTGATCGCCGGCGGTGAGCGAGCCGGAGGCGATTCCGCTCCGCACCTGATCGATGAGCTGGCGATAAACAGGCATGCCGCTATGCAGGTCGATCGCGAACCGGAGTGCGTTGCCATTCCTTCCCATGCGTATTAGTGTACTACATAACTAGTACATTAAGGCAAGAGATTGTTTGGCTGTATTTTTGAGCCTTCATATGCGATGTGTACGTGGGCGATTTTGCGCGCACGATCTCTTCCGCCTGTGGCGAGGGAGCGATTCTGAAGGGAAACAGCTTTACAGCTATTGTTCAGCGGTGGTCTTGAGGTTGTTGAGCCCACTTTCGAAATGCTTCCCGACTACGTTATCCCTGTTTACAAAAATACTCATGATTTTCATAATGTACAGTCTTGGGCTTGATTGCCGCGAGCGCGAGAACAGCCGCGATTACAACAGCGACGATGATAATAATTCTCAGGATCACGGACGCCTCCATGCAATTTCGATTTCACTAGCTGGGAACGATCCTAATTTTCCAACCGAACGTACCTAATTGTCCCACCTTTCGACGACGAAGGAATGACGAACGAATGACGGGGCGATGACAATCGCTCTGCGCGCATCGCCTAGTCTCTATTCAAGTCAACCGAAACACCCCCTGCGAAATGAATCGGTCAACCGACCGCACGAGTGTGCGGCCAAGCCGAGGCAGCGCTGTGCGAAGGCGTTGGCTCAGGAAAGAAGGAGCAGGACATGGACAAGATTCTCACTTTTGCGCTGGCGATGGCGGTGTGCCTGGGAACAACAGCGATGCTCGCCAACAGCGGACGCGCAGCACGGCAACCTGAAAAATTAGACACGCAGACGGCCACCGACGGGGCATTTCGCGACGGGCTCTACGTCGGCAGACTTGCCGCAGAGGGCGGGCGACCGCCGCATCCCCAGATCGGGCGCTGGTCGAATGAGCACGATCGCACTTCGTTCGTGGCGGGCTATCGACGCGGGTACAACGACTTTCTTGCCAGCACTATGACGGGCACACACAACCGGGTTGAGTGAAGGGCAGGGGAGGGATAGGCGTGGATCGTTGGCGGACGTGGTCGCCGACCTCTGCGCGAAATCCCTTCCCCGCCTGAAGAACGGCTGCGGTCAGGATGACCCCACAGGTTGCGTTCGAAATTCTTGAATAGAGGTGAAGTAATGAATCCGAAGAAGTTGGTTTCAATTTTTGCTCTGACTTTGACAGTTTGCATTTCGACTCCGCCAGCGCTGAGGGCAGGCGGTCCTGCTCCTACCATCACGGGGGCCACGGTACGAGGAAGCGTACGGTTCGAAGGCAAAGCTCCTGCGGCAAAGGCCATTAGCATGGCGGCCGATCCGAGTTGCGCCAAGCAACATGCCTCGCCGGTAATGGCGCAGGAAGTGATGGTCGACACGAAAGGCGATTTGCAGAACGTGATCGTGTTCGTGTCCGAGGGGCTTGGCGACAGGACGTTTGAGGCGCCCAGCCAGCCGGTGGTAGTCGAGCAGAAAGGATGTTTGTATCAGCCGCATGTGCTGGCGGTGCGGGCCAATCAGACGTTGGAGGTGGTAAATGACGATCCGACCTCGCACAATATTCATCCGGTGCCGGCGAATAATCGCGAATGGAACAAGGCGGAGCCGCCGGGCTCCAAGATGGAAGAGGTATTTGCTCGGGAGGAGATTGCGATTCCGGTGAAGTGCAATGTGCATCCGTGGATGCGCGGGTATATTGCGGTGTTCAAGCATCCGTACTTTTCGGTTACCGGGAAGGATGGAGGCTTCGACTTGAGCAATCTGCCGCCGGGGACTTATACGATTAAAGCCTGGCACGAGAAGTTGGGCACGTCGACGCAGACGGTGACCATTGGCGCGAACGAGACGAAAGAAATCAGCTTCGTATTTAAGAACATGTGATGCGCTACTTCGCGATCTTGAAACCTTTGCGGCGTTGTTCGCTGTAGCGGTGTAGCGCGTCGAGGATGATGGGGTAGGCTTCCGAGGGCGGGCGTATTTCATCGACCTCGACGGCCTTGCCTTCGAGCTGTTTGTAATCCTGAAAGAAGCGGCGCAGCATGAGCAGGCGGTGGGGCGGCATTTCCGATGCGGCGCGGTAGGAGTTGAACTCCGGATCCTCGGTGGCGACGGCGATGATTTTATGGTCCTGTTTGCCGGCGTCGATCATGGTCATCAGGCCAATGGTACGGGCGTGGATGATGGTCAGCGGAACGACTGTTTCCTGGCAGAGAACCAGCACGTCGAGCGGGTCGTCGTCTTCGGCGAGGGTCTGCGGTATGAAACCGTAGTTGGCGGGATAGTAGACGGCCGAATAGAGGATGCGGTCGAGGCGGATCAGGCCGCTGGATTTGTCCAGTTCATACTTCACGCTGGAGCCGAAGGGAATTTCGATGACGCAGTCAAATTCGTGGGGGAGCTTCTCGCCCGGAGTTACGTCGTGCCAAGGATGGATCATAGGAAGATGATTTCTATCGTTTGAACTCTTCATTATTCTAGCGGACGCGGGGTGACCTCGGGGCGATGGCCGAAGGGCCACAGTGTCTGATCATTCCCGGATCGCCCGTTACTCGACCGGAAGGGCATTCAAAGGAGTTACTAAGGAACGGCAATAAAAGGGACAACCATCTTCGAAGGGCATTTGTGCAATGCCTGCCATGGGGATGGTGGAGTGGGTACGGCCGCGGCTCCGGCGCTTATTGGCATAAAAGCAAAATTCTCACCGGACCGGCTAGCCGATCTTTTCAAACACCCACTGCGAAAATGAACGCTGGCGGCATGCCAGCCATCGATCTTCCACCGGATGATTTGAAGGCGTTGATCGCCTACGTGGAGAGTCTGAAATAACTTACGACTGCCCCTACCGTGAATCTGTCTGAGAAGGGCCGAATTTGACAGTTCGGCGGGGACCGCAGCAGCAGAACAGCGCAAACTTACGGTTGGTAAGATACTCGGAAACGGATTCGCAGCCCGGCCGGCCCGGCCGGCCCGGCCGCCCGAATCTTGATTCTCAGATCATAGACGCGTAGAGTCTAACGTGTGGGCTTCTCCCACGGGACGTTATGTCGAGCCAAGCCAAGACCTATCTCAAGTTCGGTGGTGCGACGGCGGTGATTCTGCTGCTGCTCGGCTACCTGGCGTATACCGGCGTGCAGGACAGCAAGAGTTACTACGTCACCATCAAAGAGTTGCACAAGATGGGCGACGGCGCGTACTCGAAGCGCTTGCGCGTTGCCGGGAACGTGCAGCCGGGTTCGATCAAGCGCACCGGAACGCATGTGCAGTTTGTGCTGATGGAAGAGGATCAAACTTTGCACGTGGACTATACCGGGACGGAGGCGCCGCCCGACACTTTCAAGGATGATTCCCAGGCGCTGGCCGACGGGCGCTTCGATCACGACGGCATGTTTCATGCCAAACAACTGCAGGCCAAGTGCGCTTCGAAGTATGCTCCGCAGCAGCCGGGCGCGCCGGCCAAGGGGATGCAATCCGGCGAGCCTGCCAAGAGTGTGACGCAAGTGCAACCTGCCGCCGGCGGGATGGCGAACTAAGATTTAGCTGGACACGTTCGGCCTGTGCGCGAGATCCTTCCCTCCGCCTGAAAAACGGCTTCGGTCAGGATGACGCCGATAGGAATGCATAGAGTCGCTAGCGTAACTTCCCCGACCTTCTGGCTGCGATCTTTTGGTGCCTGTGACTGACGCCATTCCGCAAAGCTCGCCTGTCATTACCGTCAGCAACGTTATCAAACAGTTTGGACGCTTTGCCGCCCTGCGCGGGGTGACGGCTGAGTTTGACGCGGGACGCTTTCATGCGATTCTCGGGGAGAACGGAGCAGGGAAGACCACGCTGTTGCGGGCGCTGGCCGGGCTGGCGCAGCCAACGCGAGGGGAGATTTCGATTCTTGGAAAGACTCCCCACGAGGCCTGCCGTGATATTGGGTATATGGCTCATCCGTCGCTGCTGTATGACGAGATGAGTGGGATAGAGAACCTGCGCTATTTTGCGCGGCTTTATGGCATTGCGGGCGATGGGCGATGCGAAGAGGTGATTCGGGCTGTGGGACTCGACCCGGAGTTAACGCGCGCGGTCGGGCAGTACTCGCAGGGGATGCGGCAGCGCATGTCGCTGGCGCGGGCGATTCTGCATGATCCGAGAGTGTTGCTGCTGGATGAGCCGTTCTCGAACGTGGACGTGCATTCGGCGCGGGCAATGGTGGGTCTGCTCAAGGGCATGCGCGACGCGGGGAAGACGGTTTTCGTGGTCACGCACCAGGCGCTACTGCTCGAAGGCGTGGCCGATGAATTTGTCTGGATGCAGGCTGGGCAGATTGTGGACCGCACGGCGAGCCTGACTCGGGCGGCGGCTTCCGCTGAGGACGTCCAATGAATTCGCTCTGGGCGGTGACCCTTGCGACGCTGGTCAAAGATATCCGGCTGGAGTGGCGCTCGAAGGACGCGCTCAATTCCATGCTGTTTTTCTCGTTGCTGGTGGTGGTGATCTTCGTATTCTCCTTCGATCCGCTGGCGGAAGAGTCGCGGCATATTGTCGGTGGATTGGTGTGGGTCGCCTTCCTGTTTGCGGCGGTGGTGGCGCTCAATCAGACTTGGGCGCGCGAGTTGCGCAACCAAGTGCTGGATGCGTATCGGGTTTCTCCGGCTCCGGCCAATGCGTTGTTTCTGGCTAAGGCGCTGGGGAATTTTATTTTTGTGAGCGTGCTGGAAGCGCTGATGACGCCGTTGTTCGTGATTTTTTACAATCTGCGGGTCCTCGGTCCGGCGTGGCAGTTGATTCCGATTGCGGCTCTGGGAACGTGGGCGCTGGTGGTGAATGGAACGTTCTTTGCGGCGATGTCGCTACGCACACGGAGTCGCGAGATCATGCTGCCGCTGCTGCTGTTTCCCATTTCAATTCCGGCCGTGCTGGGTATGGTTGCGGGGACCACGTCGATTCTCACCGGGGAGAACTCAGCGCACTTCTACATCGTGTTGCTTCTCACCTACGATGTGGTGTTTACTACAGCTTGCCTGGCATTGTTCGGAATGATTTTGCACGCGGAATGAAACGGCTTTTCCCCATCCTCTCGGTCCTCACGGCGATTCTGCTAGCCTATGCGCTGTATCTGGCGCTGGTGGTCGCGCCAACGGACGCCGAGCAGGGCGACGTGTACCGGATCATTTATTACCACGTGCCTTCGGCGTGGACGGCGTTTCTGCTGTTCTTCATGAACTTCATCGCGTCGATCCAGTATCTGGCCAGCAGGAAGCCTTCGACGAAAACCGCCGCGAAATGGATTGTGATTGCAATCGGGGTCGGCGGAGTGATCGCCTGCTTTCTGCCTCAGGTTCAGCAGTTGCTGCCGACCGGGATGCGTCCGAGCGCGGTGGCGACGACGGTGCTGGCGATTCCGGCATTCTATTTTTTGGTGGGAAAGTTTTTTCCCGGAGAGCTTCTCGACGTGCTCGCGGTGACCACGGCGGAAGTGGGTGTGGTTTTCTGCACCATCGTCCTGGTCACGGGGCCGATCTGGGCGCGGCCGGTGTGGGGGATCTGGTGGGCGCCGGGAGATATCCGGCTGACCTCGACGCTGGTGTTGTGGCTGATTTATGTGAGTTACCTGGTGCTGCGGCGCTTTTCCAACAGCGCGCAGACGCAGATGCTGGCCGCGGCGCTGGCGGTATTTGGCGCTTTGGACGTGCCGCTGGTTTATTTTTCGATCTGGTTTTTCCGCACGCAGCATCCGCAGCCGGTGATCGGCGGGGGTGGATCGATGGATCCGCGCATGCTGCATGTGCTACTCATCAGCTGGATGGCGTTTCTTTGTTTTGCATTTCTGGTGTGTTGGTCGCGGTTTCGACTGGAACTGCTGCACCGTGAAATAGAAGAAGAGCACGCGATGGAATCCCTGGTCGGGGCGCGAATGGCGGCCAAGGCCAGCCTTCCGCTCAGTCGGAGCTCACGATGAACGCGATTAAGTTTCTCTTCGCCGCTTACATTGCCACGTGGGTGATCCATGGCGTCTATCTTGCCAGCCTGGCTCGGAGATTCAGCCGGCTTCGCCAGCAGTTGAAGGAGTTAGGCAAGGGGAAGTAGAGGTTGACAATGTGGGGAGGACACTCCCTCGACTTCGCTCTCCAGAAACTCATTCAGG
>PLEA01000331.1 GCA_003136335.1 Acidobacteriaceae bacterium
TGAGCGCAGCCGTTCTTCAGGCGAAGCGAAGGATCTCGCGCGCAGAGTCATGTCGTGTACGGCAAGCCGGAAGCCGCCTATCCCCTGCGCCGCCGTGCCTTGCCCGCAGCTCCCGCGGGAACTTCACCTGACTTCGCCGTCGCGGCGGGCTTCTTCTTGCCTTCCATCTGAGCCAGGCTCTGCTTTAACGCTGCCATCAGATCCACGACCGGGGCCAGTTTCTTCGGCTTCTCGACGGCGGCAACTTCTCCGCCTTCGAGCTTCACCTCAATCAGCTTTTTCAAGTTCTCCTGGAACGTGTCTTTGTATTTCTCGGGATCCCACTCATCTGCCAGCGCCTCGATCAACTGGTGGGCAACTTTCACTTCGGCATCCTTCAACTCCACGTCGGGGGCGCCGAAGCCTTCCACTTTGCGAACTTCCTCGGCATAGTACATCGTGTGCAGCATGATTCCGCCTTCGTGCGGGCGCAGGAACACGGTGTATTCACGGTTGTGCATCGTGATCTTGGCAATGGCGACGTATTCACTCTCTTCGAGCGCCTTGGTCAGCAAAGCATAAGGACGCCGGCCGGCTTCTTCCGGCATCATGTAATACGACGACTCGAAATACACCGGATCGACGTCGCCTTCCTTCACGAATTCCAGGATCTCCATGGTCTTGGCGGTCTGCGGTTCGATCTTCTTGATCTCGTCGGGCTCGATAATGATGTATTCGTCTTTGCGGAACTCGTAGCCCTTCACGATCTCACTGCGGTCCACCACCACGTTTTCCAGCGGACAAATATATTGCTGCTTCACGCGCTGCTTGTCGGGGCGGTGCAGCATGTTGAAGGAAATGCCGCTGCTGCGCGCGCCGGAAAACAGACGCACTGGCATGGAGATAAGTCCGAAGGTTAAGTGACCAGACCAAACCGACGCCATAGTACCCCTCGCAGGAAGTTCCCGAGGCAGCATGCGCCGGCTTCGGGGACCGAGTAGCTAAACTCAACAGCACAGAGAGTTTAGCCTAGAACCCACCTTTGATGCAGCAAAATGGGAGCATGGAGAATCGAAATGCGAAGCCGGAGGGGATGGGGTCATCCAGCGATGGGTACTAGCCATTGTAGTTAACTGAAAGGCTTCCCGGCTTCCGCCTTTTTAAGGGAAGAAGGCGGGACTGAGATTCCTTGAAGCGCTGTTCGTCGCTCGCTCATCTTTAACTCAAACCTCCGAACGGAGATTCAATGAACGATCTGCGCTATCCCCTCGGCAAGTTCAGCTATGACGGATACCTTACCGAAGACCAGAAGCGGAACTCCTTGGATGATATTGCTCAGACACCGGCAAAGCTGCGCGCCGCCGTCGAGGGACTTTCCGACGTTCAACTGGACACGCCGTACCGTCCCGGAGGATGGAGCGTGCGCCAGGTTACACATCACGTGCCCGACAGTCATCTGAATGCCTATGTGCGGTTCAAGCTGGCTCTCACCGAGGACGAACCGACCATCAAGCCCTATGCAGAAGACCGCTGGGCTGAACTGGCAGATTCGAAAGTGACTCCGGTTGAAGTTTCACTGACACTCCTCGAGTCGCTACACGACCGCTGGGTACGTTTGCTGCGTTCGCTTACCCCGGAGGACTGGAAGCGCACTTTTGTCCATCCTGATCTGGGTGCTATGACGCTGGAGAAGTCGCTCGCCATGTACGCGTGGCATGGACGGCACCACGTGCGTCACATCATCGCGCTGCGGGAACGCGAGCGATGGTAGCCAGACGGCTGCCAGCTTTTTTGTTTGTCATTCCGAGCAACGCGAGGAATCTGGGTTCTTGCTGGTAACCAGAGAAACCTAGATCCCTCGCTTCGCTCGGGATGACAAAACCGTTACCTACCTGATTCCCACCCGCCATAACAAATAGCTCGTCGCTTCGCGTAACACGGCGACCGCGCGCTGCAAAACGCTGTGAGGACGGGAGTCTGCGCGCGGCGCGACGTAAACGGGGGCAATGCCTTCGTGCTCCAGAAGCTTGCGGATGCGGAAAACGTGGTAAGCGTCGCTCACTGCGACGCAACTGTGCAGGCCGTTGGCCCGCATGATCACGCCCACACGCACGGCCGATTGCGAAGTATCGCGCCCCTGCGTCTCGGCGATCAAGCTGCGCTCGCGGACGCCGTGGCGCATCAGATAATCGCGGCCCACCCCACCTTCGCTGAAACTGGGATCGGCGGCAGCGCCGCCTGTGGTAATGATGACTGGCGCCATTCCGTGGTGGAATAGGTCAAGAGCTCGGTCGAGTCGCGCCCGCAGCACTGGAGACGGTCGCCCCGAATACTCTGCCGCACCGAAGACGACAATCGCGTCAGCGGGATGGATTTCCTCGAGAGCAGCGGTGTGCACAACCTGAACGGCCGTGATCGCCAACCACGACCCCACGGCCACTGCGGCCAGCACCAACAGACGAAGCCACCAGCGTGGTTGCGAATGCTGGTTGGCGCCTTCATCGGTCATTCTGCGGTGTTCATCCTTGGGCGTTCATCCTTGCGCGAAAAAGCTGGAAATTTCGTCGGCGGGGATCGCACCTTCCCGAATGATGCGCCAGCGCGTGGCTTCGTCGCTGAGATCGACGATAGTGGAGGCAATGTCGCGCGGAGAATCGCCTCCGTCAACAATGATGTTGATACGGCCCTTGAGCTGGTCGCGTACCTGCTCGGCGGTGGTGCACTCCGAGGCGCCGCTGAGGTTCGCGGAAGTAGCGGTGATTGGGATGGCCGCGGCCGCCACCACGGCCCGCGGGATCTTTGCATTGGGCACACGCAGTGCGACGTTGCCAGTATTGGCAGTCACTTTGAGGGGCAAGCGGGAGCCCGCCTTCACGATGATAGTCAACGGACCCGGCCAGAATTTTCGAGCCAGAGCATAGAATTCTTCGGGCAGCGACTTGGCCAGTTCCTCCGCCTGGTCGGTGCTTTCGATCAGCAGCGACAGCGGCTTGTGGCGCGACCGCGTCTTGATGTCGTAAACGCGCTCGACCGCGCGCAGGTTGAACGGATCCGCCGCCAGGCCGTAAAAAGTGTCGGTGGGCATGCCCAGTACTTCGCCAGAACGGATCTGATCAGCGGCATATTTGATCAGAGACGATTCAGGAGTCTCGCTACTAATTTTTACGATCTCGACGCGCACGGGCGTTCCCTTCTCTATTGCAGGCTCGATTTATTTAGACCGCGAAACCTATCATAATACGGCAAAACGCCGCAAGAGGAGGCGGCAGCGTATCATGCAGTCACTGGACATGACCCGAATCTCAGAATCCGCGCCCAGCGCCCAGCACCGGCTCCGCCGTATCGAAGGCCGCCACAACGCCCTGGTGAAAGACCTGCGCCAGGCATTCGCACACGCCGAACGCACGGAGGACGGAAGCTGCGCCATCGAAGGTCTCCGCATAGTCGAAGAGGCCACGCGCAGCGGCCTGCGATTTCGCGCGATCTTCTTCAAGGAATCGGCGCAGAACCTGGCGGAGCGTCTCCTGCCCCAGATCGGCGCCAACGTGGACACTCTGCTGCTTCCCGACAAACTCTTTGACGGCACTGTCCCCAGCGACACGCCGCAGGGAGTGGCAGCTCTGGTTCGGCTGAAGGAATTTTCTCTTGCTGATATTTTAGAAAAGCTACCGGTCGGCCCCGTCATCGTTCTGGTGGGCCTACAGGACCCCGGCAATCTGGGGACAATCCTGCGCTCGGCCGAAGCCTTTGGCAGCGCCGGAGTGGTGTTGGGCGAAGGCACGGTCAGTCCATTTAATTCGAAGGTGCTTCGCGCCTCGGCGGGATCGATGTTCCGGCTGCCGGTCATTCTCGCGAAAGCGGCGGGTGGGCTGGAAGAGATCACGGCGAAGTTGCGCGCGCACAATGTGCGTTTGATTGCGACCTCGTCGCACAAGGGCACGCCGCTCGATCAGGCGAACCTCACCGGTCCTGCGGCAGTTTTCATCGGGAGCGAAGGCTCGGGCCTGCCCCGCACTGTGCTGGCGCAAGCGGATGAGTTGGTCGCAATCCCGCACATGCC
>PLEA01000146.1 GCA_003136335.1 Acidobacteriaceae bacterium
CGGCACGGTCGAGCGCCGTCCTCCGATCGCAGCGGACCAGTTGCCCTCGCGGCATTCGTTAACGAGCGACTCAAGGAGTCTGCCGGCGGAAGTTCGCCAGCGTTCGTAGTGTCTCGCGGGTTGAACGTGCGGGCGAACTCAACCTTGAAAACTGGTTACCGAACTACGTTCTTTGGCGCGGAGCGCCACTCGAACTCAGGGAACAGGCGCTGAAACTTTCTCCCCTACGCTGACCTCGAAGCGGGAGAACGGGCCATAGCTCTGCACCGTGCGCGCATGCAACCCGAACCCCGCATTCGTCATACGAATCACACGCGGAACGAAGGTCTCAATCTCGATTGTCTTCGGCACTAGGATACCGAATGGACTATCGGTGTAGCCGAGAGTAATGTGGGCGACGCGGGGTGCATTTTTCCCGGGGCCGCCGGCGTACACGTTGCGCTCTTCGCGGACCACCTGGCCAGTTTCAGCATCCAATGTAAGTTCGCCGGCATGTAGCAATGCGGAATCCGCAAACTCGGGTGGCAGGGCAAAATGGTAGGCGACTACACTACAAGGACGGACTTGCTGGTAAGCAAAAACCCGCACGGGACGTCCGTTCGCGATTTCGTGCCGTACCTCCCGAAAAGTGAAATCCCCCGCGCAGCGCGAGCGCAGCGGCAGGCCTTCGAATACCGTTAGACCCGTCTCCTCCAATCCAATATCGTAGCGTTCACTGTCGGCCTTAAGGCGCCGGACTTCCTCTTGCAGGGAACGGGCCGCGGCCATTTCACGCCACAATTTTGTGGCTCGTGCGGCATGTCCTTTGACTTCGTGCCCGTCGATTGAAATCACGTCGCGATACTCGAGCACACTTTCTGAATCGTTTCGAAGCCGATAGACCACCAGCGCGGATTGCATGGAACGCAGCTTGTCTGCGAAGCCGCGCTCATCGAACGATTGCATAACGCGCGTTTCATCCGTGGTGAGATCAGCGAAGGCCTGAATGTAATGTCCTACCTCACGCGACGCGCGATTCAAGAATGCCCGCTTGGAGGCGATCTCGGCGGCAGCGTCCGCGGATGGAGGCTGCACCGCGAGGGATGCGGACGAGGCACTTGCTGAAGCCGGACTGGACTGCGGCTGCGGTGGAGCAGCCTTGGAAGCATCGTTTGCGGGCTGCGCAGGAGTCTCGCTGGTTGCCTCCGTCGGTGTCGGTGTCGGTGCCGCTGCCTCCGCACCTGCCGGCGTAGTTGCCGGAGCTTTCGATGTTGGGGGCACGGAAATTTTTGGCTCGAGATGTGGAACATCCAATGCTGAGGCTGCACCGGCCTTTGCGGTTTTGGTTTTCTCATCGGCCGGCGCAAAATATCCCTTGCGGGCGTACACGCTGATGTGGCCAGTTGTCTTTACTTCCACCTTGAGGTTGTGGAACTTTCCATCGTGTTTCAGCGGGTGGGGCGAAAACGCCAGCAGATAGGAAACCTCGGGCGCCGCGAGTTCATTGAGGCCGCGCAGAAAATCATTGTTGTTATTGAAAAATTTTCCGCCGGTGCTCTCCGCAAAATCGGTCATGGCTCCCTTTTCGGCTTCCATGCGCGCGAAAACCTGTTGGGTCTCATACATCGAGTTTCGAGGGCTGACGCTGAACGTGCCTTCCAGGCTTTGCTCTCTTAGATTGCCGCCTGGAGCCTCCGCGTAGAGACCTTTGGCGTTCAGCGCATTGATCACAACGCCGCGGCGCAGGGCATTGTCAATCACCCGGTCCACATCGGGCTCGAGGTCGCCAGAAAGAAATCCGGAAGAGCTCAACATCAGCATCCTGCGGCCCGGCATGGTCCCGAGCACGCGGACTGTGAGATCGAGCGCCGCCAGCAGCCGCTGCGCTGCGTCCAACTGGAATTGCCATGTCTGTTCGGCATACCCTTCCGCCATGACTTTGAGATTATCCATTGTTGGGCAGCCTTGGCTGTCGGGAGGAGGACACATGCAATTCCTCAAGCGCAGGGTCACCATGGCTAGAGCTTCCGGATCAAGATGATTCACGATCAGGTAACCCTCATAATTCGTGATGCGCGGGCATTGTGTCACGGTGGAAAGGTTCCTGGCGGGGTGTACGCGCAGTGCGTCGATCGCGGCCAGCAGTTTGGGTTTGTCATTAGTGAATGCGACTTCGCCATTCTCCGAGGCCTTGAAGATTGCGACGCGGTCTTGGGGCGGCAAGCTCTGCTGCACGAATTGCTCGGCCGCTTTCTGGACGCGCGCGAAGTCTCCGGCTTCAGTGTGCACATCGTCGAAAAACAACGCGACGAATCTTCGCTGCCACGTGGGCGGTGGGGCAGCCACCGGCGCGGTGGGTTGGCTTGACTGGGGAGTTGTCTGGTACTGCGTCGTGCCCTGAATCGCAAAATTGGTGATGCTTTGCGGCTTGCCGTTATCCCGAATTTCGAAATTGCTTTGCTTAAGGTTACTGACCACGTGGCCGTTGCCGTCACGTACAATTACAATCACTTCCACTTCGTTGTGTTCAGCGCGAAAGACTGGCGGCTGCGTTTCCGGAGGTGACTGGCCCGGCGGTTGAAATGTCCGCGCCCAACGGCCTGAGGCGGCAATGGCGAAGCCGCATACGCACAAGGTAATCTCCAGCCATCGCCAAGTCCGTCGTGAGCCCGCGCCCATAGTCCACCTGCAAGAGGTAGTGTACTGTTTCAGCGCCGAATGCCGATGCGGAAAAGCTGCAACAGCGGGGCTGCGCGGTGAAGGTCCCGACACCAACTGAGGGCGTTGTGGTTGCAATCGAGCCGGCGAGTTTCGATTTGCGCCGCATGCCACTCAGGTTCGCAGGCCGCTAGGATTGCGATTTGTCTAGAACATTATTCTAGAAGATTTGGCTGGAAGAAGAACCCAGAATGGATGAGCGCGGTCATGCTTGTTCGCAGCGGGAAGCGCCCCGGATGCTATAATCTCGGTTCGTCCTACCAGCCAAATCCCCACCGTGGGCGCGTAGCTCAATTGGCAGAGCAACTGACTCTTAATCAGTAGGTTGAAGGTTCGATTCCTTCCGCGCTCACCATCTTTTCAATCCCTTACCGAAGTCGATGTTTTGGGTGTGCCGTAAAGTGTGCCGTAACTCAATCCGGCTACGCCCGTTTCTCTACTTCCGCGGCATCCACAAGTCTCTGAAATTCCGGGTCCATAATTTCCTGCTCAGACTTTAGCGGATCCGCCGTGCTGCGCGGCGCGCAGGTCCTCATGCTCGAAGGCCGATGCCATGCGGTCCATTTCGGCTTTGTTCAGGCCGTGCCGCGCGGCTTCATCGCGCCACTTCGAGACAGCCTTGCCGACCTGTTTTGCTATGTCGCGCGCTTTGCCGTCGTCCAGATCGAAATACCCCGCCACCTCCACTGCCAGCGTGAGCGAGGCCGTGTTGTCGTCTTCGTTGATCGCGGTGCTGAGAATGCGCGGCTTGATGTCGGTCGGCACCGGGTTGAGGTCGTAAGCGGGCGACAGGCGCCAGCCCGCCTGGCCTTCGTAAAGAAAGCCGTGATTGCGCAGGTGGTCGTCGGTGTTGGAGATCAGTATGTTGAAAACCAGCCGTCGCCACAGCGCTTCCATGTCGGCTTGCGGCGCGGCGCCGTGCTGGCGCAGCGCGTCAACAATTTCCAGATAGCTTCGGGTTTCATTGTCTTTCGATCCGAGCATGCTCATCGCGGAGAGGAACGGGATACGTCGTTCGCCGTCGCGATCGAAGCGTCGCAGGAGGAGCACAGGCTTGCCGGCGATGTTTTCGACACGCGATTGGGGAACGGGGATGCCAGATTTCTGCGCGAGGGACAGTGCGACCGCCTCCCAGACCACCGTGTTGATTTCATCGTCCTTGCGTGGGAATTTCGCGATGGCGAGATGGCCGTCCTTTTCCCTGACGGAAGCCTTGGGCCTCGCGCCGCCAAGAGAGGAGCCGGGCGCGAACAGCATGCGCAGTTCCTCCTCGGTGTCTTTCTCTTCCATCACATGTTCGGCCGCGGAGAGCAGTTTCGGGAGCTCGATCAGCGGGGGGATGCGCTTGACGCCCTCCTCCCGCAGGAAGGGTCCGCCTTCTTTTTCCGCAAAGCGTAGCGCGCCCTGACGGGCCTCGTCGTCCACCAGCAGCAGGACGTCGATTTCCTGGAGCGCGCGCGGCGCCCCGCCCTCGCGCTCCGCGCGCCTGCGTTCCATGCGGCGCATGAGCGCCCGCCCCCAACGGTCGGGCGCGGAGTCGCCGATGGCGCCGAACATGGGCGTGTCTGCCGGCGTGTGAAACGGGCCGGGACCAACCTGCAGGGCTGACTCCAGAGAGAATCGCGCAGGATTTTCCAGCCATGTCTTGTCGTATTCGAAGGTGGCGCTTTCCTTGTTCTTCCGCGTACGGGCCCACAGACGCCCCATCAGGTTCGGGACGCCGTCGAGATCCACGTATACGAGAGCCTCTCTGTCCATCACTTGTCTTTCGTGCGTTTCGGGCTGCGCGCCACGCGAATGCGCTGCGGCAGGTTTTCTTCTTCGAGCTGCAGGCCCACGGGATCGTTCTT
>PLEA01000515.1 GCA_003136335.1 Acidobacteriaceae bacterium
TAACCGACGTTATTAAAGAAGATCGCTCCTGCCGTGCATGTGCGATCGACTGGTTCGCATAACAAGGCCCCAACTACTACGTCGGAGCCGCGCGGCTCATTAACCACCGCAGACCTGAAGAAGTCGTATTCTGAGCGAAAACGCCGCACGCGTTCGGGAAAAGCGCCAGAACCAAGATCGGGCCCGCCGTTGATCACCAAACGCGTTGGCTCTCCCCGGTGTGGGAATCAATTACTCGAATTGTCTTGATTTCGCTCACCACACTCGGCATCTGTTCTTCGGCATCATGGACTGCCCCACCTTGCAGTGAAAAGCATTCCCGAAGTCGGGCATGTTCTGCATGACACCATTCACCCTGAATTGGCGTGGAGAATGTTCGTCCGTTTCCCCCTGAACTCGTTGCTGCTGCGGCCGGGNNCATACGCCAAAAAGAACTGTTGAAGGTTGGTATAGGGGTCTTCGTTGCGATTCAGTTCGATCCGCTTCTTCGCGGCATCCGCCAGGAATGCGACATATGCCAAGCGCAACCCGCCACTATCCGCGGTATTTTCGCCCAGTGTCAGTTTGCCGTTGACCTTGATGCCATCCACCACGGTAAAACTGCTGTATTGCTGCTCTTCACAGCTGGTTTTCTCCTGAAACCGCTCCGCGTCCTCTGGGGTCCACCAGTCTGTCAATTTCCCTTTGCCGTCAAACTGGCGTCCGACGTCATCGAAGCCATGAATCAGTTCGTGCCCCATAACCGATCCAATGTGGCCGTAATTTTGCGCATCCGGCGACGCGCTGTCATACAAGGGTTGCTGCAGGCTGCCGGCTGGAAAGGTCATATCGTTCATGGCATTGCTGTAGAAAGCATCCACGCTATCTGGACTCTCCTCCCACTCGTCGCGGTCCAAAGGCTGACCAATCTTACCTAGTTGCCGCCGGTTCTCGAACTCTATAGCTCGTTCAAAATTTCCATATGCGTCATCGCTCGCAATTTTGAGGTTCGAATAGTCCCGCCAGTGGTCTGGGTACCCGATCTTGACAGCCACAGCGTGAAGTTTTTCTTTGGCACGAACTCTCGTCGCTGGGCTCATCCAATTCAACGAGTCGATCTCCCGTTCCATTGCTCCTTCAATTTCGTGCACCATCTTGAGCGCCGCCTGCTTGTTGGACGGCGCAAAATTCCTTGCCACATAGATTTTCCCTAACACTTCAGGCAACCCTTCCTCCGTCGCGTCAACACATCGCTCCCAGCGGGAGGCCTGCCGTTGTCGCCCTCTCAATGTCTTACCGTAAAAACTAAACTGTTCATCGTCGAAGTTTTTCGGCATCACGGACCCGGGTATCGAGTGGAGGAGGTGCCAACGCAAGTAAGGTCGAATCCGCTCGATGCTGTTAGAACTGAGCAATGTATTCAGGCCCTTGAAAAACTCCGGGTTCCGCACGTTCAACTCTGTAACCCTGCCGATACCAGCGCCGTTCAACAAGCGCGTCCACGGAAGAAACGGAGAGAGACTCGCAAGCTCGGGAATNNGACCACCCTGGCATCGATGGCTGCCTGGCGATCCGGCTCACCGGCGAGTCTCAAGGAGTTCTCGATGTGCTGCACATAACGTGCCCGAATACTTTCAGCCGGCTCGCCGGCGCGGGAATAGTAATCCGCTTCTGGTAGTCCAAGCCCGGCCTGGTCCAGAAAAGCAATCTGCTTGTTTGGGTCTATGAAATCCTGCTGTTCGCCAAGATTGAAAAATGCGTTCACTCCCATAAGCTGATAGTGACCGAGGAGGTCCGCCAGTTCTTCCGCATCTGTAACCGCGTCGATGCGATGGAGTTTATTCACCAGTGGCCCCATACCCTTGCGCTCAATTATGTTTACGTCCATGCACGAGCCGTAATAAGCGCCGATCTGCTGCTCATCGCGCGTTCGTGTCGCTCCCCCTGCGAACGCTGTTTCGAGAATCCTGCGTAGTTCGCCCTGGGTGTACTGCCACACCATGGTGCCGACCGCGAACCCCGATCGATCCTCCGGAATGGGATGGTATTTACTGAAGTTCCCGCAGGCATACTGGAAGAAGTCGACACATGGGTCGGCCGTGGCATCCATGATTTGAATGCTCAATCCGGGCAAGCGCTCGCCGGTCTCCTTTGCGCTGGTAACGTTCTTCTCCTGCGCCGCGAGCGACAGGGATGCGACCAACAGCATCGGCAGAAATGGCAGGGCGGCTCCCGGCTTTCTCATTTGTTTCCCTTTTCGGCGACCTTTCTTTCCGTTTGCTTGATGTCGTTTCGAATAATCTTGCCCTCCTTCATGACAAACAACACATGGTCGAACGTATTGACGTCAGAAAGAGGATTGCCGGGCACAGCTATTACGTCGGCATACTTTCCCTTCTCGAGGATGCCGATGCGATCCTGCCATCCCAGCAACTCAGCCGCGTTACTGGTAGCCGCGCGGATGACCTCTATTGGCGGCAGACCCTCACCTGCGTACGCGCGCAACATAGCAATACTGTTTTGCCCGCGGGCGTGCGCGCCAATGTTCCAGTACATGTCAGAACCGGCTGCCACCGGAACGCCCTTTGCTATGGCGCGCCGCAGGCGGTCGGCCCGGCGCTGAAACGCTTGATGGGCCGCTTGGGCGACATCGGCTGCCGCGGTGCCTGGCTCGCTGCCGCGGAGTATTTCCGCGTATGTTTCTTCAGGGCCATCCGTCGG
>PLEA01000506.1 GCA_003136335.1 Acidobacteriaceae bacterium
TAGGTGCTGTTGGTGGTGCGCAGGCGGTCTAACAAATTGGTGTTCTCGATCTTGTGGGGCTTCATGGGGCGGAGGGTAACACCGACCTGGCTACTGTCTTCACGCGCCAGAAAAGGGTGATTGAACGGCGTGGGAGCGGCTGATGGCACATCGGGCGACGCTACAAAATTCACAACGGCGCCCCAGTAATAGCCCGCGGCGAGTGTGGCCTTCATGAGATATTCCGTCTGAAATGTGGCTCCGCCCTCGTGTTCGTGATAATCCTGATTGCCCGGATGCAACGGCGTACAGTACAGAGAAAAACCGAGGAAGCAAAAATCCTGCGGACGGAGGCGCTCGCGGAACTCTTCGTAGGGCTTCAGAATGATCAGGGTCTGCCCTCGGCCTCGAATCACGAAGTAGGGTTGGTAGAAGGTGTCGAGTCGTAATCCAGTGTGGTCAAAGTCGTAACGCAGGTTGACCGAGGGGCCCCAACTTATAATCCATCCCTTCTTTGGCCGAAACCGGTAATGCAGGTCTTGGACCGTCTCGCGGATATCTACGCGATTGATAAATCCGGGAATGGTGACGAATCCCGGGGTCACGTCGTTGTAGATTCCTTCGTAGATAAAGTGCAGGCCAGCGCGGTGCAATAACAGTTTTTCTGCCGGGCCGGCATAGTAGGTGCCATTGCCGACGTTGCCTGAACTGAAGGGGTAGAGGTTGGCTTCGCAGTTCAGGTTCAGGTTGCTGGAAGTGGTGACGGCTTGGCCATCGAAGGTCCAGTTGGGATTGAATTTCAGGTGAGTATCGACGCCACCGATGCGGTTGAATTCACCGGTGGTGGGACACTCCCAGTCGGTGTAGAGAGCGCCGACGCTGGACTGACGGAAGATGTCGCGGCTTACGTGGGCGATGGTGAAGTAGGAACGCATGCCGGAGAACTGGCTGAAGTCGGGCACGGCCAGGCCGGGACTGCGATCGTCTGTCGCCAGTAGGCCGACGGAGTACGGTCCATCTTTTCCCGTCAGGCGGATTCCGGCCGAAGGATCACCGATGCTGCGCGTAAACATCAAATCCATCGGAGTGCGGAAGAAGTCTTCGTTCTCTAGGAAGAAGGGACGTTTTTCCGGAAAATAAACGGCATAGCGCTGGTTGACGGTGATCTGCGGGTCCTCGGACTCGACCTGGCTGAAGTCGGGATTCGCTGTCATATCGACGACGAAGTGGTCGTGGATGACGAACTTGGCATCCATGCCGGGCTGGCCCTGGACGTCGGCATGCTGGAAATAGGGATTGGCCGGATCGCGGGTGTCGAGAGCGCGGAAGCCGCGCATCACGCCATAGGGAATCAGTTCGATGTTGTGACTAGGTGAAATTCCTTCGAGCCCGTTCAACGTGGCGGCCTGGCCGAGGCGACCCGCCATCCGTTGGGAAATCGGCGGCCAGAAAGAATCTTCATTCTTACGCTGGATTCCACGATACAGAATGATTCCCCATACCTGCTGCGTCGTCGACGGAAAACGAAGGCTCTTGAAGGGAATGGCGAGCCACACCACGTAGCCCCGGCTGGTCACTTTGCCGCGGGAGTTCCACACGGTGTCAAAGGAAGTGTCGAAGTTTCCATTGACCTCGTCGCGCGCAGCCTCGGTCCAGATGGCGTCCCATTGCACGCCGAGCGGCGTGGTCTGAAAGGCGTAGGCGCGGCGCCGGTCGTGAAAGGTGTCGAGCATGATCTCAACCTGATCGTCGTCGTAGACGTCTTCGCGGCGCGACATGCGGGCGCGGACCTGCCTGGGATCGTCGAAGCAAACGAAGACCACATAGAGATTTTTCTCGTCATAGCCGAGGTAGGCTTCGGTGGGTTCGGAGACGTTCTCTCCGTCGTGCGGGGTCCGCTGGGTGAAGCCGGTGACCTTCGCCAACTGCAGGGCGATTTCTCCTTGCGGCTGCATGCTGAGGAAGTCTTCCAAAGCTGGGGGGCGCGGCAGGCGGGGGATAGTGAGGGCGGGCGGCGTCAGCGCGGGTTTCGGGGCCGGTTGGACTTCCGGATTTTTGATTGGCGGTTCCGGCAACTGTGCCGAGGGCGGAGGATACTGGGGGGAAGTCTTGGGTGGTTGTCCGGGGATTGCAGGATTTGTCTGCGAAAGCGGCAGAGGATTTTGCGGTCCGGTTGACGGCGTCTGCGGGTTGGAAGTTGATGGCGAGGACCCGGCTTGGGAACTAGATGTCGAATTCTGAAGCAGTGCAGATTGCAGCCGAGAAGCTGAGGCGGGCAGTTCCGTTGCAAGCAAAACAAGTACGGCAACGACCGCTAGTTTCGCGAACAGATTGGCCCTTCGATGCAGAGCTCGATACAGACGCAAAACTCCCCCGCTCCTCCCCGCCCCCTACCGGGGGGAAGTGAGCAAGATACACCATGAGCGCCGAAACAAAAACAGCAAAATGATGTTTGGGTGTGTCGAAGGATGCTGCCTCGGACTTCGTCGGTCCTGAGAGGGCCTTAGGACTCATCAGGTAGGAGAAAGAACCCGCAGTTTACCCAACCTCGACCTCAAGCCGGGTCACAAATACTTCCGATTCATTCAGGCAGGCTCCTCGTTTCATTCTAGAACAACGAAGTTTGCCTGCGAGACGGCGTAATTTTGAAATACTCATAGGCCAACTGTGTGGCGACGCGGCCGCGGGGGGTGCGGTTCAGGAATCCGATCTGCATCAGGAAGGGCTCGTAGATTTCTTCGATGGCATCCGGCTCTTCGGCCAGCACCGCCGCCAAGGTGTTCACGCCGACTGGGCCGCCCTGATATTTCTCGATGATGGTCAAGAGCAGCCGCCGGTCCACTTCATCGAATCCGTAGTGATCGACTTCGAGCATCTCGAGCGCGGCCTTCGCCGTGGGCTCGTCAATCTTGCCGGCGCTGCGCACCTGGGCGTAGTCTCGCACGCGACGCAAGAGTCGGTTTGCGATTCTGGGTGTGCCCCGCGAACGGCTGGCAATTTCTTTCGCGCCAGCGTCGTTGACTTCAACGCCGATGATCTCCGCCGACCGCTCTACTATCACCTGCAAATCTTCGGGAGCATAGAACTCGAGCCGCAGCACGATGCCGAAGCGGGAGCGCAGGGGCGCCGAGATCAGTCCGGCCCGTGTGGTGGCGCCCACGAAAGTGAAGGGCTTCACTTCCAGCGTGTGGGTGCGCGCCGACGGACCTTGGCCAATAATAATGTCGAGCTTGTAATCTTCCAGGGCGGAATAGAGCAGTTCTTCCAGCACTGGCTGCAGACGGTGGATTTCGTCGATGAAGAGCACCTGCTTGTCCTGCATGTTGGTAATGATCGCGGTCAGGTCACCTTTGATCTGCAGAAGCGGCGCGGCCGTGGGCTGGAAGTGCACGCCTAGCTCGTTGGCAATAATGTTGGCCAGCGTGGTCTTGCCGAGGCCCGGAGGGCCGTAGAGGAGCACGTGGTCCATAGCCTCGCCACGCGAGCGTGCGGCTTCGATTGCGACCGCCAGATTCTCTTTAACTTTTTTCTGCCCGATAAACTCAGCCAGGCGCTGCGGCCGCAGCTTCAGCTCAAATGAAGAATCGTCCTCGACGGACGCGGCAGAGACTAGGCGCTCACGATTATGGTTGAGGTCAGGATTGTTTTTCGCGGTAGCCACTGCTTCGGATGGTAGAACGAAACGCGAAGCCGCGCAATTGTCAGCTAACGGCGGAATTCACGGAATCTTAATGGCGGTGTCACCGCACTGTAACAAATCCCGGCTAGGGTCTCTAAATTGACTCGGATGGATTTCAGCGTCCTGGCAAGGGTTTGAAAGTGCCAGAGCCGATTTCCAAGTCCAACGACCATTCTCATCGAAAAATTCAGGAGACAATCATGAAAAGAACCAGCTTAGCTCTGGGCCTGTTGGCCACACTCACGGGCGCCGTGATGGCGCAGGAAGGCGCGGTGCCCAGGGGCATTCCGCATCTCGACCACGTTTTCGTCATCATGATGGAAAACCATGGTTACACCGAAATACTCAACAACCCCAACGCTCCATTCATCAGTAAGTACGCCAGGAAGGCCAATCTCGCTGCCAACTACTTCGCCGTCGCCCATCCCAGCCTGACTAACTATCTCGAAATCGTAGGAGGATCGAACTTCGGCATCCACAGCGACAATGTCCCGGACTGGCATAACGGAAATTGCGCGACGAATCTTTCTACGGGAATTCCGAACACCGACAATCCGCCCAGCCCCGCCATTTGCCCCATCTCCGGCAGCGGAGCCGATGCCGCAACTCCCGTACTCGACTGCAGCAACGAGGTTACGGGACCTCCGTGCGATATCAACATAGACGGCAAAACATCCTACAAGGCGGCCACTGACACCCTTGGAATTACGATCGCCGAGCAATTGGTGGCTGCAGGCAAGACCTGGAAGACCTACCAGGAAAATCTTCCGATGAGCGGTCCGGACCTGGTGGATTACAGCGAT
This sequence comes from Acidobacteriaceae bacterium, assembly GCA_003136335.1. Next base: position 4,462 of record PLEA01000506.1, read on the forward strand.
GGGAACTTCACCAACAATACAGATTTCAGCAAGATTAACCCGCAACTGACTCCGCCGCTGACTACCGGCGACATCGTGCAGCTCTACGCCTCCAAACACAACCCCTTCGTCTATTTTCAGGACGTGCAGCAGGGCACCAACCCGTTGCTGAGCTATTCCCAGATGGGTGGCTTTGACGGCGGACGCGGCCTGTGGAGCGACCTGGCTTCCGGCAAGGTACCGAATTTTTCTTACATTGTGCCCAACCAGTGCAATGACCAGCACGGGCGCGGTAACGGAACCGCCTTCTGCGGCTCCGATCCCAACGACAACGGCACACAGGCAGGCCTTAACCCGGCATTACTCATCCTGGGCGACCAGGAAGTCGAGAAGATTGTGAAAGCCATTCACGAATCCCCGGTATGGAAAAGAGGCCACAGCGCGATTGTCGTGGTTTGGGATGAAAACGATTACTCCGTCCAACCCGTCATCAACCAAGTCGTAACCATCGTGGATACCAACTATGGCTTCCACGAGCTGCAGAGTGGAGAGTTTTACACGCACTTCTCTGTGCTGCGCTCGATCGAGGGAGGCTTCGGCATCCCTTGTCTGAACCATGCTTGCGATTCGAGTACAAAGGCCATGACCGACCTGTTCAACGAGCAGGAGCCCAGGTTCTAGTAAAAAGTGTGGCGGCGGGACCGATCCTGCGGATCGGTCCCGATTTCTTTGGCTGGTGTTTGCTTCCTACTTGAGTGGGATACTCGGGGACACTAGAAAGGCGGCGAACCATCAAATGATCGCCGCTGCCCGGGGTTGGCAAAAAGCCAGACGGAGAACCGTCGCGAGGCTCCTACCGTTCGATCCACCTTCCTGCGCGCTAGCAGCAACCTATCTTCACATCGCCGGCGGCGGTGAGTGGAAGACCGAAGTCCTCTTTTGGCGCGTACACGGGGGTAGATGCTTACTCTAGCGGAGTCATTAGGGAAATGGCGGAGAGGGAGGGATTCGAACCCTCGGTACAGGTGTTAGCCCGTACAACGGTTTAGCAAACCGCCGCATTCGGCCACTCTGCCACCTCTCCGGCGTGCGGAGCTATAGTTTACCACGGGGGTTGTGAGTGGGGACGGCTTGTGAGAGTCGGTGTTCTCGTTGCAGGGCGTTGCTACTCACGGAAAGCCTGAATTCTTGTTCGTGATTCGTAACGCAAAACAATGGGCGGCAAATTTCGCGCTCGCGTCGTAGACAATGCCCTCAATAATGGGAGAATTGAGTGGCTCCGGACGACTGCCCCAGTTGCGGCGGTACTGGATATGTTGCGAAGCCGGTGGACTTGAACGGTAAGTCTGAAGGCGTCGCATTTATCCGCTTAGAATGTCCCGCTTGCGGGGGGACAGGCCGGATGCACCCAATCCCTCCTTCGACCGCCGGCTGACCGCACGGCCTGCGGTGCTTGCGAAAACGTTCGGAACCGGGCCGTCATACTTCCCGTCCCTACGGTTGACGGTCCGGGCCGTGCGTTCGCGGAGCAAGTCTCCGCTTTGACCCCTCTATCCATTGCTCTTGGATTTGACTCGCCACGGTGTCGAGCGTTCAGGCAATTCCAGCAGTTTTGATGCGAGGTCGTCGGAGGGATGCCGTCTCCACCCGATTCCGTCCGTTGGCCTTGGCTCGATACAGAGCTTTGTCGGCCGCTTGCAGGACCTGTTTGGGGTCGGACTCGTGCTTCGCAGAGGTCGCGACGCCGATGCTGATGGTCACGGAAAGCGGAGCTGGACCTGATTCCTGGGCGAGCTGCCGAATCGCGTCGCCCTTGCGAGCGCGACTGCGAGTGCGGTCGTTGCGGCGATCCGGTCCGCGGGGGGCTTGGCGGCGGTCGCCGGCTCGCATGCGGAACTCGGAGGATTCGATCGTCGCCCGCAACTGCTCCAGATGATCCACAACTTCGGAAGTGGTTTTCCCCGCGAAAAGAATATTGAACTCCTCCCCGCCACAACGATAGGCCTGTCCCCCTCCGGTTACGCGCGCCAGGCTAGCCGCGACCAAGCGTAAGACCTGGTCGCCGGTGTCGTGGCCGTAGGTGTCGTTGAAGCGCTTGAAGTGATCAATATCCACGACTGCGATCGAATAGGGAGGCTGCAGCCGGAGGAGCGCATCGTTGAAGGCGCGGCGGGACGGCAGCGTGGTGAGCTCATCGTGGTAAGCAAGAAGGTAGGAGTTTTCAATGATCGAGGCCGCCAGGATGCATGCCGCAGTGGTGGAGTACAGGGTCGAAATGCGGGTGGTTCCGGTGAAACGCAGAGACAGAAAAAAGGCGGAGAGTGACCACAGGAAAGCGCTGTCGACGGGCTTTCGGGTGAACAGGAACCGTGTCAGCAAGACGATGACCGCCGCCGCGAAGACCAGTAGCGCGTACTCCGGCAAAAAGACTGTAGTCGCCAGGTGATGCGGATGCGCAGGAGACGGTGGCAGCGCTTCTGCCGCGCGGCAGAGCACGGTCACGATCACGAATTGCACGAACAGCACCAGGCCGACGGGCACGGTGGCAGAGACGGTGAAGCCGCGCTCCTGCATCAGCGCGATGAGAACGAAGTTCAGGGGCACCAGCACGGCGGCGGCCTGCACGGCCACCCATCCCGGGGTTCCGGGCGAGATAAATCCTCCACCAAAGAGAGCGATTGCTTCCTGAGCTAGAAAAAGCACCACCAGTGCGAAGAAGATGCGGCTGGAATGGAATCGCCAAGCCAGCAACATTCCGCCGATCAGTGAGCAATAGCACAGAAAGCTGAGTGCGGGTAGAGCCAGGGTCAGCCAACCGGAATAGACGAGCAGCACAACAACCAAGAGCAGAACTCCGCCAGGGAGAGCTAGAGACTTTAGCGTGGTTTTGCTCCACATCCCCAAGGCGGGACTCCAGTCAGAAAAACTTCCTTCGGAATTATCTCTGGTGAGCAGGCAGGAAGGAATTGGCCGGTGAGGTTCGCTCCAGAATGAAACTCAATCCGCGCGGATGTATGCCGAAGGTTCCTATTTGAAACCCAGCGCCATTCTTGCCCATACATACCTTTGTGTGGGCTTAGTTTTGTCTGCAATTGAGCAGTTTCTAACTAGACTTGCCTTGTTGAATTAAGGACGGCTCACCTTATGCGAATTCTTATTGCAGAAGATGATGAAGCGCTGGCGAGATTCGTTCGCCAGGGTCTGGAAGGCGAACACTACTCGGTGGACGTTTTTCCGGATGGCGAACAGGCTCGGACGGCAGCGACTCAGCTGGAGTACGACGTCGTAATTCTCGACTTGAACCTGCCGAAACTGGACGGAATCAGCGTTCTGCGCCACTTGCGCTCGAAAAAGCCGAGCCTGCCGGTGCTGGTACTGACCCAGCGTACACGAGTGGAAGACCGTGTACAGTGCTTGGATACAGGCGCGGACGACTACCTGGCCAAACCATTTTCGTTCAGCGAGCTTTCTGCCCGTATTCGGGCGCTGGTGCGGCGCAGTCACCTGCCTTCGGAGTCCGTGCTGATCGCGGCCGATCTGAAACTGGACCGGGTACAACGGCTCGTCGAACGCGCCACTCGCAGGATCGATCTGACCGCGAAAGAATTTGCCCTCCTGGAATACCTGCTGCTCAATGTGGGACGCAGAGTTACTCGCTCCATGATTATTGAGCACGTCTGGAATCTTACGTTTGATACGACCACCAACGTGGTGGACGTTTATATCAACTACCTGCGCCGCAAAATCGACGATGGCCACCCCACGAAGCTGATCCACACGGTGCGCGGCGTGGGATACGAGTTGAGTGGTCCATCGGAGATTGCGGCATCCGAGGTTCGAGTATGAGCGGCGCCGCTCCTCAACTCGCGCCCCAGCGGGCAATCGGGGCACTGCCCAAGGGACGCAGCCCGCTGCAACATCTGCTGCATGCTCTCAACCAGCCGCTGACGGGTCTGCAGTGTTCGCTGGAACTGGCGGCGGCGAGCGCGCGGCGCAAAGAGGAATACGTCCGTGCGCTGCGCGAAGGCCTGGAGCTTACCGGGCGAATGCGAATTTTAGTGGAAGCCATCCGCGAACTGGCGGACACCCCGCCGTGGGATTCGGAAGCAAGTGAGCCATTCCAGTTCGACGCACTGCTGCGCGACACGGCCGACGACCTGCTTCCGATCGCCGAGGCCAAGAGCGTGCACCTGTTGCTGGAGAGCAATGCTCCGCTCGCGGTCCTAGGCGATCGGCGCTGTATGGCGACGCTGATCTTTCGCTTTCTCGAGTCAGTTTTGAGTCTGACTCGGAAGGGAAGCGAACTGAAGATCGTGATTGCGCCGGAACGAGAACAAGCTTGCTTCGTAGTCTCTTGGAACCCAGGACCTGTCCCCGTGCATTCGCCCTTTTCGCGGCAGGAACTGGGTCTGCTGATCGCGCAGGCTGGATTGGAGCGGGCCGGCGCGGAATGGACTTATAGCCGGGAGGAAGCGACGCAGACCTGCACCGTTCGACTGCGTCTAGCCTCCTTCTTTACCGCATTGCCACCGCGCAGATTGGGAGAATTGAAATGAGCGCCCTGCCCACGATGCCTACGATGCCCGTCTTTACTCACTCCGGCGGAGCGCTGATCGCCAGTCCGAACAGCGCCCTGCGCGAGGAAGTGCTTCACCGGTTGAACGGGCGATGCCGGCCCGTGCAGCAGGCTCTCGGCGGTGCCGAGGCGCTGGCCAAACTGGAGAAAGGAGACTGGCAGGTCCTGTTTCTAGACCGCCGGCTTCCCGATCTTGACGCGGAGGAGTTGATCGCCATCATCCAGCGACGGTTCCCCGGCACTCAGGTGGTCATGCTCGATTCGGATGCAGGGCGCGGTACCGATGAGAATAAAGATGAGAATAAAAATAGAAATGAGAATAGAGATGAGAATAAAAAAGAAGACCGGAATGCCGCCGGGCCGGATAACGCCAGGCGGAGTCTGGGCCGCGAGCCGCGGGAAATGGGGAAAGCCGAAGTGGCGAATCCTCTGCCGGGAATGATCGGAACCAGTGACGCCATGCAGCGCCTATATCGCATGGTGCGCCTGGTGGCTGCGCGCACCACCACAGTCCTCATCGCCGGCGCCACGGGAACGGGCAAAGAACTCGTAGCCCAGGCTCTGCATACCCTCAGTCCACGTTCGGCCAAGCCGCTCGTGGTAATCAACTGCGCTGCCATTCCCGAAGCCCTGCTGGAGTCTGAGCTGTTCGGCTATACCCGCGGAGCGTTCACCGGCGCCGTCCAGTCGCAACTTGGCCGCATCCCGGCGGCCCATGGGGGAACGCTGTTTCTGGACGAGGTCAGCGAACTTCCTTCAGGGATGCAGGCCAAGTTGCTGCGCTTTCTGGAACAAAAAGAAATTCAGCGGCTGGGTACATCGGAAGTCACGCGCGTGGACGTGCGCGTTCTGGCCGCCAGCAACGTGGATCTGGCCAGCTGGGCGGCGCGCGGAGATTTTCGCCAGGATCTTTTCTACCGGCTCTCGGCGTTTCCCATCGAGTTGCCGACTTTGGCCGAGCGTCGAACCGACATCGTGCCACTGGCGGAACATTTTCTGGCATGCATGTCGGCGGCCATGGAGATGCCAAGTCCGTGCTTGAGTCCGGACGCGATTCGCATTCTTGAGGCCCATCCCTGGAGAGGCAACGTGCGCGAACTGCAGCACGTGATGGAGCGGGCATCCATTCTGGTGGAGAATCGCGCGACCATCGAAGTCCAGCATCTGTATTTCTCGTATTCCCACAACGCTGAGCGGCAAAAGCTACCGCTCGAATCCTGAGAGAAATCTTAGGCGCCCGCGCCCGCAATTGGCACGCCCCGTGCAAATCTTGCCTGCGTACTATGACTTCCTTGCCTAGCGCGACAGGCTGGTCTGAGCAGGTTTTGCTGCCGCCCGACGCTGGCTTTTCTCAATCGAACATCGGCAATCCCAGCGTCGAGGATGAGCAGTTTCTTTTGCGTGCGTTTCGTTCGTTCGCCGAAGCTGCCGCCTCGCTTGAGCAATCCTACGGAAGGTCGTGCGCCGAAGTGGAAAGACTGCGCCGCGAACTCGAGAAAAGCAATAGCGACCTGGCCGAGAGCCTCGAGGAAAACCGCGGCATGCGGGCTCATCTGGACCGCATCCTTGAAGGCCTGCCTTGCGGGGTGGTGGTGGTGGCCAGCGACGGTCAGATTTCGCGCGCCAATCCGGAGGCCCTGCGCCTCGTCGGATTCAATCCCAATGGCGATGCGCCGGCTTCAGGATCTGTCGCTACCTTACCCAGTGCCCTACCCCGGCTTCTCGAATGTGCCCAGGGAAGGCGGCGAACCGGAGCTGAGCGTCCCGGTCGAGGCAGGCGGAATGCGCTGGCTGGCCGCGCCATGCCGCCATTGCCGACAGCGCGGCCAGTGCCTCGGTCTTTATTCTGCGAGATGTGAGCCAGCGCAAGCGGCTCGAGGAAACCCCAGGCGAAATTGCGGCGCGAGCAAGCGCTGGCGGAAATGTCCGCCGTACTGGCTCATGAAATCCGTACCCCGCTCGGCAGCCTCGAACTGTTTGCGGGATTGCTGGCGGAATCCGATCTCGACAGCGACTGCCGGAAATGGGTGGAGCATGTGCATGCTGGGCTGCGTACTCTGGCCGCCACCGTGAATAACGTTCTGCACTTCCATAGTCTGCCGGAACATAGTCTGCGGGAACATGGTCTGCCGGAACCCGAGCGCGCCCCCATGGATCTGGGCCAGCCGCTGCGGTCGGCGCGGGACTTCTTCCTGCCGCTGGCGCGACAGCCTCGCGTCACCTTGAGCCTGCAGAACCGGCTGTCCGGCGTTTACTTTCCCGGGACGGTTATCGCCTGGAGCAACAACGCCATCCGGGCCAGGCCGGGAGGAGGCTGGATCGAACTGGCGGGACGCAAGATCAAGACTCAGAATTGTAGATGCTCCAAGATAATGTCACCCCTTAACTGCAACGAGACTTTGTCACCCTATCAGGATGGTGACGATGACTGCTCCACAGAGATTGTTAATGAGAACCATCCAATCGACGCCAGATGGCCCTGCCAGGAATGGGCTATTGCTGAAATCGTTTCGCTCCCAATTTTCCTAACTGTTGATTTCAATGGGGCAGAAAGCAGCATTGAGCCGGACCATCGCCCCCTCCCTTTCGTGCTCGGCGTCGGAATCCAGATTGCTTTCTTAAGTGCATGCCGGGCGAGGACGAAAAAACCGGGTTGCGGCAAAGCGCCATCCGCTGGTCTTGGTTCTTCCGATACTTCTGTTGGCCGGGATTGGTGTCTGGTTTTGGGCCAACCGCGGAAGCGAATCTTCAGGCTCGGCGAATGAGTCGACCCCGGTCCGGTCAACTCTGCATCTCGAAACTTTCGTCCTCAACCTCCGCCCGATACCGACCAGCGATCCTATCTGCGAGTGGGGATCGATCTAGAACTGCACCCGGAAGCGAAACACGGAGAAAAATTGACTCCGGTGGCTCAGGTGCGCGACACCATTCTGAGTGTGCTGGCGGACGCCCACGAACTTTGAATTTTGACGGGAAGTGATAATGCCATGAGCAAGAATACAGCGCGAGCCTATACCGCCTGGCAGGAAAAGGAAGAGCGAGACCGCATCCTGCTCGAACAGTTGCCCCAAGTCCGCTACTTGGCGCGCCGCATCCACGAGCGGCTGCCCCGGCACGTGCCGCTCGAAGACCTGGTGCACGCGGGCGTAATCGGATTGATGGACGCGCTCAACAAGTTCGACAGCTCCAAACATGTGCAATTCGGCTCTTACGCCAAGTTTCGCATCCGCGGCGCCATCCTCGACAGCCTGCGGGAGATGGATTGGGGTCCGCGAGAGTTGCGGCGCAAGGCGCGCAAGGTCGAGGAAGCCCACCGCAAGCTCAGTCTGGAACTGAGCCGGGTCCCCACGGAGTACGAGGTAGCCGCCGAACTGGGCATGACCCTGCAGGAGTTGCAGCACCTGCTGGGCGAACTGGACAGTCTGGAGGTGGGCAGCCTGCGCATCGAGTCGCCGTGGGGTGGCAAGGAAGAAGACCTGTGCGACTACCTTCCGAGTGCGCCGGAGGATACGCCCTATTTCCGTTGTCAGCGCTCGGAGATGAAAGAACTCCTGGCGCGGGTGATTGCCGAGCTGCCGGAAAAGGAACAGCAGGTGCTGGCACTCTATTACTTCGACGATCTCACCATGAAAGAAGTGGGAGCGGTGCTTGGCACCGGAGAATCGCGGGTCTCCCAGATTCACTCCCTGGCCGTGGTGCGGCTGCGATCGCGCCTGGAAGAGATGCTGAGCGTGGCAGGCAGTAAGGCTCGCGCCGCCTCCACGGGCGCGGGAGCCTGAGGAACTAAATTCATGAGAAGCCGAGTCTTGAGGAGCTAGATTATGGAAAAAGTTCTCAACCAGGAAGAAATCGATGCCATGGTGCGGGTGGCGCGCAGCGGCGGCCGGGCCGACGCCCAATCGCCTTCGCAGTCGCATGTTGAGCTCTGGGATGTGCGCCGGGCGGGGCAGATTGGGCGCGAGCAACTGCAGGCCATCACTTCGCTGCACGAGGCCTTTGCGCGGAATCTCACTCACTCGCTGGGCGCTTATCTGCGCGTGGTCTTCGCCGCCACGCTGGTTTCCACCGAACATCTGACCTACCTCGAATTCCTGCAGCGGATTCCGGAGACCACCCATCTGGCCTCCTGCCGCCTGGATCCCATGGGAGTGAATGCGGCCCTGCAACTGGACCTGAAAGTCGTGTTTCCCATGATCGACCTGCTGCTCGGCGGAGAAGGGAAAGGCATGGCGGCGACCCGACGAGCGCACCGGCACAGTCGTGCTGGGTACAGACGTTCGCCGGGGAGCCGTTTCCATTCTGCATGGCAATTTTTCGATTGACTTACGACGACGTATGCGGTCTCGCAGCCCAATCCGCCGACGAATGGCCAGACCGAGGTCGTTCCTCAAACCAAGCTCAGCGCGACCGAGGCTCCGGCCCGAAATGTCGAACTCAGCGAAGGTGCCAGCGTCGAGCAGCTGGTCACCCGTCTGCAGGCCATTGGGGCGACGGCTCGCGATGTGGTTTCGATCCTGCAGGCCATTAAGTCGGCGGGAGCGCTTGAGGCCGAATTGGAGGTGATCTGATGAATTCCATTCCTTCCTCTTCGGTAGCTGCCCTCTCTCCCCAGCCGGCCGCGGCGCGAAGGCTGCCCGCGACTTTGAAGCGAGCCTGATCGGGTCTCTGCTCCAGTCGATGGAAAAGACCTTCGCCACGCTTCCCTGGGGAAAGCACCATCTCCCGCGCCGACGATTACAACTACCTCGGAACCAAAGCCTTGGCCGAAGGCTTGGCAGCCCGGGGAGGTTTCGGCATTGCGGCGATGATTACTAAGCACCTGCCAGGCGCAGGAAGGTAAGGGATGAAGAGGTGTCCGCAAGCACTAATAAAGCCGGGCACGGAATGGCTAAAGTTTTTGCAACCCTTGCCGATACAACGGGATGAAGGTAACAACGGGTTCAGGCCGGAAAGAACCGGCAAGACAGAATCAAGGTCTTCTAACGTGCGCTCGATACTTGAATTGCAACGGGAATTCAAGGCGAGGGAATCAGTTATGAGAATCGATCTCAATCAGGCACCGCAACCATCCCGGAGAGTAACCGCGGGAAGCGCACCAAACTCCGCGGCGCGCGGCAGTTCGTCTGCCAGCAATGCGCTCGGAGGAGAAGAAGATCAGGCCCAGCTTTCCGGAGCTCATGGCCAAGTGCAAGCGCTGGCAGCCCAGGCATCGCAGCTTCCGGAGGTGCGCCAGGAACGAGTCCACGCCTTGCGTCAGGCGATTCTGGGCGGCCAGTACCCGCCCAGCCCGGACAAGGTAGCTGGGGCGGTGTTCGAGTACATGATCGCCGGTGCTGGTGCCTAGGCACCCCACCGGTCGGAGGGATTCACCATCATTGGGCAGCGGCGATCTTTCGACAGATCTGTCCTTAGGGCTTCTCACGCCCACCCCCGCAGTTCGAGCCGTGGAAGGAGGCTCGTCCAACCAGGACGCCGAAGGCCAGGCGCGCCGCCGTCCCCGTCCGGAAGAAGAGAAACAAGAGGAGGACGCGTTGTGCGAAGCCGTCGACCAGCCCGCGCATCAGCTCGACCATCTGGCCCGAAACTATGAAACGGCAATCCACTCCCGGCGCGCCCGACGAACGTCCCAGCAATCGTTAGAACAACCCTGGCGGAACGGGGGTGCCGAAATCGCGCGCGCCAGTCTTGCGCTGGTGGGGGAACCGGAAGGCAGCCTGCAGGCCAGCCAAGAGGCTTTGCTTTCGCGCGACGTCGCTCGCTTAGAGGGGTGCATGCGCGAACAGAGTCGCTTGCGCAGGTCGCTCGAAATCCTGGGATCGCAAGATGCGGGGACTCGGAGAGAATCGATTCAGCCGAGCCAGTTTCGGAGCAGCAGCCCGATCTGCTTCCCTCCGACCTTCATCCCTCCGACCTTCGCCAATACGATCTTCCACTGTGCGATCTGGCCTTGGCTGCCGAGCTGCGCTCGGCGCAGTTACGAGTGCTGCATCTCGGGCTGGTCCAAGCGGGGCTGCTCATTTGGGCACAACGGTGGTTGAGAATCCGTTCGAATCTGATGGCCGGACCTGTGGCGAGTTATGTTCTACCAATCTGCAATCTAGAGCCTGAGGGCGGGACGTGCGCGCCGGCACCTCGCAAACCAATCTGTTCAGCTACGTCAAGTAAGTCTGGGGTCTTTTCGCCATAGAATCCTCGCGTCAGAGCGAAGCGCAGAACAAATCAAAGAATTGATTTTCTCGGAGTCTCTGTGGTGAGGGTCTGACAGGGAGTTCGGTGCCCTTCAGAGCGTCTGGCGCGACGCGCGCGCCCATTCCGCGGAGGCTTCCAACTGGGTTCGTTCCGCTTCCAGCCTAGCTCTTTCCTCGAGTAAGCGGCGCTGAATCGAGGGCAGGAGTTTATGCAGGCGTTCGACATTCTTGTGATACGCGTCCAATTCAGCCGCCAACTCCGCATCTCGTTCCGCCGGGAGCCCAGTCCGCAGCCACTCCCCGGCGCGCAGAAGCTCGGACAAAAGCCCCATCATTTGCTGAGGCGTAGCCACGGCCGGATCTCTGTGGTCCAACACCAGGCTGTCTAGCCAGAGACTCAAGCGCTGGTTTGTCTCGCGCAGAATCTGAGCGGGATGGTTCGGGATCGGTGCGGGCATCAGGCGCTCCATCCGTTACGCGAAACCTTAAGATCGGGCTGCTGGGGCTGGGCGGAGGGCATTTGCGGCGTGGAGCGAGCTTCCTGCTCTCGCTCCACCACCGTCAAGGCGTCGCGCAGGTCCAGGAGAAAAGAGATCCGCTCGTGCAGGATTTCCTTCGATACCCAGACTTGGGCTTCCAGCAACTTGCTCCGCAACAAGTTATAAAAGCGCTCTAGATTGCGGGCCACCTGACCGCCAGATTGAAGGTTCAGCTGATTCTGCCGATGGCCGACGGCCAGTAGGGCATGATTGATCGAGCTGGTGCGGTCTTCCACCATCTGTCCGTACAGTAAGACCACGAGTCCTACCGGGCTGGCGCCCTCAACTGCCGCTTCGCGATATGAGAGTCTTGCGTCCATCGGTTATAACTCCGAAGTTAAGAGTGGGTCCGGCGGGGATAGTCGCGCCCGAACTGGAAACGCTCGAGCCCAGCGTGCCCAGAACTTGCGTTGCTTCCTGCAGAAGCAGTGGGTACGCCTGTAGCGAGGCGTTGACCGAGTCGTATTCCTGCGTCAGCGCCGTCTGCTCGCTGGTCAGGGACCCCGATTTCTTTCCTCTTCATCGGCAATTTCGTTTGCGGCTTTAGTTCGGTTCAATCCCGCCACAGAAAAGGCGTAACCCCAATGAAATCGCGGGGGCGGTACACCCTCTAATCCTCCGACCTATCCTTGTCGATATTTAACGTAGGGCCGTGTCCGCACTTGGGATCATGTCCAGGAAAACTGGCCAAGGAGAGACAGGAATCGCGATGATTCAGCTCACTCGTCTGAACAGCAAACCTCTCGCGGTGAACTCGGACCTGATGAAGTTCGTCGAGGAATCACCCGACACGCTGGTCACCTTGATCGCGGGCGAAAAAATTGTGGTGCGTGAAAAAGCCGCGGAGGTTCTTGCCCGGATCATCGAATTCCGGCGCTCGGTGCTGCAGAGTCTTTCTTCGACTTGGGATCCGTCTTCTGCGCATGCATTGATTGCGAGGTCTTCCGAAACGGGGCGCCATGAGCCAGAAAGGTAAGCGTGGATAAGTCCAGTCTCAGCGGGATCATTCTCGCTCTGGGCGGAATCATCGCGGGCCTGCTGCTCGAAGGTGGAAACTTTCGCCAGATTCTGCAGCCCACCGCTGCCATGATCGTCTTTGGGGGCACGCTGGTAGCGGTGATGTTGCAGTTTCCTCTGCCCGTCGTTGTGAATACGATGCGGCGTTTCGGTTCGGTTTTCGTCAGTCCCAAGCAGAATCCTCAAGATACGATTCGCCGCTTGGTGCAATATGCGCAGAATGCGCGCCGGGAAGGCATCGTGTCCCTCGACGCCGCACTGTCGCAGATTGAAGATTCCTTTCTAAGAATGTCTCTGATGCTGGCCGTCGACGGCACTGAACCCGAGGAATTGCAAGATCATGGAACTGGAACTCGACAACCAGGCGGAGTACGAAGAGCAGGTTCCGCAGGTATTTGAGTCGGCCGGTGGGTTCGCGCCCACGATCGGCATCATCGGAGCCGTTCTCGGACTGATGCAGGTCATGCAGCACCCCGACAAAATCGACGAAGTGGGCAGAGGAATCGCGGTCGCCTTCGTGGCCACGATCTACGGAGTAGAAGCACGCTCGCCGACTCCAAACCGTCAAAACCATCTGCCGCCCTCCCCTGACCTCTAGACCTTGGCCACACCCACCTCCCTCCTAAGCGTCCTGCTCCCGCTTCGGACGCACTAAAGTCGCCATTTCTTCCGCCGATGAACAGTTAGTGACGGGATGGAACTGCGTGACGCTTCTCTTCGCGGAGAGCACACGTGTGAGTAAAGGGATCTTTCAAGCGGACCGGATCGCGGGGTTTCGTCCATCCTCCGCGATCGCAACCCGAAAGGCCTCGGCATGACAACTGCAGCGGTGCAATCTGCTTTTGTTCAGGATGGGCCACCTGACCCTGAACTCGTGCGCATCCGTGACCCGGTTTATCAAGTCGCCGGCATCTTCCACCCGGATAACAAGCTGCGACTGCTTTTCGACGGCTGCGGCCGGCGTATGAAAGAGCTGAAAACGCAAACCCTGCGCGAGTATTTCGAGTGCCTCACGATCGAGCCCACGCGGCCGACCGAGTTGATAGCGCTGCTGAATGAAATCACAATTGGCGAAACCTGTTTCTTTCGCAGTCAGCCCCAACTGGACGCACTGCGCCAGACTTCCTATATGGACGAAGTGCATGCACTCGTCCGCACAATCTACCGGACATGAGTCAGGACATTGCAACGCCTTCGCCGGTCCGCGTACTTGTGGTCGACGACAGCGCTTTCATGCGCACCGCTCTCTCGCGCATGATCGTCTCCGAGTCCGGATTTGAGGTGGTCGCCACCGCCTGCAGCGGATCGGACGCGCTCGAAAAAATCGCTTCCCTGGATCCCGACGTCGTCACGCTCGACATTGAAATGCCCGGCATGAATGGGCTGGAAACTCTGCACTGCATCATGAATCAGTTTCCGCGTCCCGTCATCATGGTGAGCTCCAGCACAGAGAAAGACGCAGACAACACATTCAACGCACTCGCCGCCGGAGCCTTCGACTATGTACCCAAACACCTCTCGTCCGCTTCGCTCGACATTCTTCACATTCGGCAAGATCTCATCGCCAAGATTCGAGCCGCCGCCCAATCCCGAAAGCCAGGTTCGTCGGATGTTTGTTTCAGAAAGCCTCCCCAATCGTCCGTGTTACAAACTTGGGACTTTACCACTGCCCCCGCCATTGTCGCCCTGGGGACTTCAACCGGCGGCCCGAAAGCCCTTCAGGAGATTCTGCCTCTCTTCCCACCTGATCTCTCAGTGCCCATCCTGATCGTGCAGCACATGCCTGCCGGCTTTACCGGCCCTTTTGCACAACGGATGAATGCTCTCTGCTCCATCACCGTATGCGAGGCAACTCACGGCGAACCCATTCAGACGGGCGTAGTCTACATCGCTCCCGCTGGGACACACATGACTGTAGAACGTCCGTCCGATTCGCGAGCCATCATCCGCCTCGACACTCATCCGGAAGACTATCAGCACATTCCCTCAGTCGATGTCTTGATGAACTCGGTGGCCGAAGCCTTCAGAAATTTAGCCTTGGGAATCATCATGACCGGAATGGGCTCCGATGGTGCAGAAGGAATGAAGGCCATTCACCGTCAGGGCGGACTCACCATCGGCCAGGATGAAGCAAGTTGCACGGTCTACAGCATGCCGCGTGCCTGCGCCGAGTTGGGCGTACTCACGCATTTGGTCCCGCTCTCAGAGATACCGGCGCACATCCTGCAAGCTACCCGTTATCGCAGGCGTGCCTGAATCGATCTTCGGTTCCGATCTGAAGCCCCTTGCGATCCAGCAACTGCTTCACTCTTCGCAGCAGCCCCTCGCTCGAAAACGGCTTTGCTAAACATTCTTCCTGATTGCGCTCTCGCCGTTCCATCTGCTCCCCATAGCCGGTCACTAATAAGATCTTGAGTCCCGGATTCTCTCGCCGCAGTCTCCCTGCCAACGCCCGTCCATTCTCTCCGGGCAGAACCACGTCCGTTAGCAAAAGTCCCACTTCGCCGCTACTCTGATCGTAGACGCGAACCGCTTCCGCCGCATTTTTTGCGGTCAAAACCCGGTATCCGGCCGATCGCAAAACCTCACAGGTCACGTCCCGCACAAACGCTTCGTCTTCCACAAACAGAATAGTCTCCGCGCCCGCCAACGTTTCCGCGTCTGCGGCGCGACCCCATTCGCTTGCTTCTTCTAACCTCTCCGTCGTTTGTACCCCCATGGCAGTCTCCTCCACTATCGCTGACTAGCCCCTCGAATCCTCGCGCCCACCCCTGCGCCAATCCACATCTGCCCTTAAGCAGATCGGCTGCCATAAGGGTCTGCGACGACTCGCAGCAAAAGCCGAAGGGAATGCAGTACTTAGGGGAGGAGAATCTTTCGAGAGATCGCGCGCGAGTTCCCCGGATCGTTCATTTCGGGAATCGCGCTCGGAACAGGAAACCAATTCGGCACGCCAAATCTGCGGCGGCGCAACCAGCAACCAACTACTTCGGGCTCGTCAGAATCGTTTCATTCGGGTCGAGCACGATTTTGTGTGCCTCTACCGGAGCTGATAGACGAAACGAGGACTCCTCGCCGTCGGCGAACACCCGTCCCAACAGCACCGGCTGCTTGCCGGCAACCAGCGCGTATACCGGAACCGAAGTCACCAGGTCTTGCGCCGCATCTTTCTGCAGGATCGTCCCGCTCACCACCGAACCCGCACCCTTCGGCGTGATCTTCACCCCTCTGAGTTCCAGCCTCGGCATCGACGTGCCGTTGATCCATCCGTTGAGGAACCACTCCAGCGAACTCTTGCCTTCGTAACGCAACGCTGGAGGCAGGTCTTCTGCGAAAACATCCAGCAGTTCGCCCGTGCTGATAGATCTGCCTTCATACAGCTCCCGCACTTTTCGCAGCGCCCGCACGAAGGGCTCCTCCGTACTCCCGCTGCTCTTGCCCTTGCGTCCCACTTCTTGCAGGGCGGCATCTTTCAACATCGTCCGCAGCATGTGAAACAGCCACGTTCCCCGGCCATAGAGAATCTCTTCATACCCTTGGGGAAACCGCGACGACAGCAACCGCACACCCAGCGTCACAGGGCCTGCTTCCATCGGAGACATTCCATCTTTATTCTTTGTCCCTAAATCCCGGCGATACTTTTCCATAACCTGCCGGAAGCCTGCGGGATCCTTCTCCTGCAGCATCATCAGGGCGCAATAATTCGCCAACCCTTCGGAAAACCATTGGTCGCGGTAGCTGTTCCAGGTAACCAGATCTCCCCACCATTGATGCGCAGTCTCGTGCGCGGGAATCGATTGCTGGAGCAGGATTCGGTACGGGTCATAGTGTAGTTGTTCGCGCTGTTCCTGGTTGAGAAACGCATAGGACGACAGAAACACCAAGCTCGGCCACCCCTGGCTTTCGCGCCCCGGCATTTGTGTCAGGGCAAGGTGACTGTAGGGATACGGGCCAAAGCGGTCGGCATAATAGTGAATGGCGCGCGCCGCGGCCTCGCCGAC
>PLEA01000299.1 GCA_003136335.1 Acidobacteriaceae bacterium
CGGCCGACCACTGGGTCGACGAAACCCTGCGCTTCAAAAAAGCCAAAGCCGAAAAAGCGGCCCAAAACTCCGCCGGCGGAATCACGGTGGACCAGAAATAAAATTAGCTGAAGAAAGATCGGGCAAGCTACGCGGAAAAAGTCACCTATACCGCGTACCCCCTCATCTCCACAGTTCTGTCATCCCGACAACCCCTGTCATCCCGAGCGGAGCTTGCCCTTCCCGAAAGGGAAGGCAAGCGTAGTGGAGGGATCTGCTGTTTCCGGCATTTCACCCACCGCGGCGTACGGCGTGTGACATCATCCCAAGCTTCAGCCTCCCATGGTCACCTCCCCCAGAGCGACTACCGCTTGCTATACAGTCGCACTTCGACTTTCGTAAACTGCCACCTCTGCATCCTGGGAAACGATTCCGAAAGAACTCTCGTCAGCATCTTGGTCGTAGGATCGGAATCCTCCGCGGACCCATTGTTCATCAGCATAATCCACGCCCGAGGATGGCTGTCCCCCATCGCGCGCAAAAAATCCGCGGTAGGCTTCCCCGTGAAGTCGCGGCAATCAAGACCCTCTGCGTGGTGAGGGAAAATAATCTCCGGTCCCAGTTGAGCCGTGAAGCTCGGACTGGCCGTATTCTCCCCGGCGCGCAAGGAGCGGAAGAATTCATAGGCAACGCGCGTGTCGGCAATATGGAAGACAACTGCGTCTCCCGGCTGAGTCTGATCGAGAATGAAGCTGGTCGCCGCACCCGAGGCGTCCCGCTGGTTGTCGAAGTCATGACCGTAAACGAAAGAAATTCCCTGCAAGCCAAAAAGCAGTATCCCGGTGAGCGCAGCCCCCAGCAACCACGATTGGCGCAGCCGCGCCAACCCCGCCGCCACCAGGATCAGAAGCGCGGGCAGGCAGAAGATCATATAGCGGCCCAGGAAGACCGGACGGGCGAAGGACAGCAAAACCGTCAGCCCCACCGGAAAGAATAGCCAGATCAAAAGAAACTGCGTTCGCCAAGTCTCCCAATTCTGATCCCGTGCGAACAACTGTTTCTTGTGCGGCATCACCGCAGCGATGCAGGCCACGGCGCAGATGGCCGGAAGCACCCAATTGCTACCGCCGGCCAGATGTTCGTAGAACTCGAACAGACCGCGCAGCCCCGGCCGTTGAATCCAGCGGATCGGGCCGGCCCCAGTCTTGGCCACAAAAACCAGCAGAGGCAGCACCGCGAGGCCGATCGTGATCCAGGCGCGCCGCAATTGCGCGTGCACCTGTGCAGCGAACTCATCTGTAGTCTGGTCATAGCTGCTGAGTTGGCGCAGAGCCAGCCACTGCGCCGCCACCAGTAGCAACGCGTAAAAGTGTGCGTAGACCGCCAGGACGCTCATCAGAACATAGCCGAGCCAGTTCCGGCGTGCAGGCGCCCGCAGAAAGGCAATCAGGAAGCCCGAAGAAAGCGTCGCCAGCAGCAGAAAAAGCGCGTAGCTCCGCGCCTCCTGAGCGTAGCGGACGCTGTAGGCGTTGAATGTAAACAGCGCGGCCGTAATCAAAGCCACCCGCCGGTCATATAGCAGCCGCGCCAGCCAGTAAATTGCCGGCAACGTGGCTGCGGCAATCAGCACCGACAAACTGCGGATGAGAAATTCGCTTTGCCCAAACTGCAGCCACATCCGCAGCAAAACGTAATACAGCGACATATTGGCTTCACGCCACCACAGAAGGTGTAGAAAGTTACCCCAGCCAATTCGAGCGACTTCCACGCTGAAACACTCATCAAACCAGAAGGGCTTGCTATCAAGGCGAAGAAAGCGAACCGCGACGCCTGCGGCGAGCAGCAGAAGAAGAGTCAGCCAGTGAGTCCGGGGAATAGAGGTAGCGGGGCCCGATGAAGCGCCTGCGCGTGGTTTCACCGCGGCTTCAGGTGGCTGCATGTTGGAGGTTGGAAGCCCGTCCAATTCCAGATGATACTATGCTAGATCAATCCCAAGAGGAACTGTGATCCCGGCAGACACTGTCACCCAGAGAGACTCTGTCCCCAGAAAGGCACTGTCCTCCCGACCGGAGATTGCTCTTCCCAAAGGGAAGGGCAAGCGGAGTGGAGGGACCTGCTTTTCCGGCGCAGGCCGCACGATCCCTGGAATTGCGTTTGAAAATCCTCGAATCGCATCGCATTTTCGACCGGAGCTGGAAGTAACGGAACTTGGCGTATGACAACCGTGCAAACCGCACTTTGGCACGACCAAGCGGCGACCAACGATCGCTGGAAGGGATACGTGTCGGTAATCGTCCCGGTTTTCAACGAAGCCGCGCACCTGGACGAACTGCTGCAGGCGATCCAAGCCTCGCCGGTGAAAAAAGAAATCATTATCGTCGACGACGGCTCGACCGACGGCACCCGCGAAAAACTGCAGGCGTTGCCGCCCATCGACGACATCGCCGTCGTGTTCCACGAGAAAAACTACGGCAAAGGAGCGGCCATTCGCACCGCCCTCGCCTATGCCCGCGGCGAGTATGTCCTGATCCAGGACTCCGATTTAGAGTATGACCCGCAGGATTATCCGAAGCTGCTGCGGCCACTCGAAGAAGGCAAAGCAAACGTCGTCTACGGCGTGCGCCCCGATCGTCCCGAACGCGGCCTGCGCTTCTTCCTCGGAGCCAAGCTGCTGACGCACCTCACCAATCTTCTGTACGGTACCGGGATTCACGACGAAGCGACTTGCTACAAGGTAGTTCGCCGCTCGCTCCTGGCACAGTTCCAACTGCAATGTCGTCGCTTTGAGTTCTGCCCGGAAGTAACTGCGAAGCTGAGCCGCATAGGCGAGAAGATCGCGGAAGTACCGATCTCCTACCACCCGCGTTCAGCCGTGGAAGGAAAGAAAATTCGCCATTCCGATGGCTGGCTGGCGATCTGGACCCTGATCCGTTACCGCTTCATCCCTCGCCGCCGCTGGCTTCGACGCGACAAGGGCGTGCCCCAAGCCCCCTTCGCAGTGAGTTTTTCTCGAGTGCCCTCGGAGTGAAGGGCTGCCTTGATCAGGACGCCCTGAAAGGTGAGGGATCGGGATGCTTTGAAAGGGCGCGGCTTAAAGCCGCGCCGTAAAGCCCACAAGTACAATAGCGGCCTTAGCCGCAGACGTTCTAAACAACGGGCGATCTGCTGTAGAATCTTGGGTTCGCCGAGCGCCCGCGGCTCAACAAAATGTTCAAGAAAATTCTCATCGCCAATCGCGGCGAGATTGCCGTGCGCATCATCCGCGCCTGCCACGAGATGGGGATTGCCGCAGTTGCCGTCTACTCTGACGTGGATCGTGCCTCGCTGCACGTCCGCAAGGCCGATGAAGCTTATCCCATCGGCGCGCCAGCCGCGTCCGAGTCGTATCTCAACATTCAGAAGATTCTCGACGTTGCCGCAAGATCCAGAGCAGACGCCATCCATCCCGGCTACGGTTTCCTCTCCGAGAATGCGAAGTTCGCCAAAGCTTGCGCCGACGCAGGCGTGAAGTTCATCGGCCCCACGCCCGCGGCGATGGATGCTATGGGATCGAAAACCCGCGCGCGGCAAGCCATGGAGCGCGCAGGAGTACCGTTTGTGCCCGGCACATTGCGCGGCCTCGAATCGTTCGAGCAGGCCGAACAAGTTGCCGCTCGCATCGGCTATCCCGTGATGCTGAAGGCCGC
>PLEA01000533.1 GCA_003136335.1 Acidobacteriaceae bacterium
CGGATCGCCCGAGTCGCGCGCCAACTCGTCCAGAATCAGCTGCCGGATGAATTCGCCCCGTTGCAGGCCGTGTTTTCTTGCCAGTCGCTCGATGTCCTCAACCTCTTGCGAACTGAGCTTCGTGGTGACGCCGATGAGTCGGTATGACGCTTTCGCTTTCGCCCCAGCGGCAAGCTGTTCGTCATTGAAAAAAGACATAATTACCTCGCTTTCGGACTGGTGTCCCTAAGTATCCCTGGGTATCCCTAGGGACACGTAGCAGCTGTAAGTTGCTACATTCATTCGGTTCCCTCCAGGTGTCCGTAGGTGTCCCTAGCACGACCCTTGGAGGGGTGGAGTGTCAAAATTAACCCGATGCGAAGCATCGTCTATCCACCACCGCGAAATTGAATGCAGGATCATGCCTTCAACACCCGCGCAGAACCCGTGGACTCCACCCCCGCTACAAGCTTCTTTGGTTCCCTGCTCCGCCGTACCATTTCCGTGGGCAAGCTCATGCAGAACCCACGCCCAGTCGTGTTCGGGATTCGTGTACATACCGGGATGCTCTCGCGATGGGATTGCCGGGACGAAAGCATGGCGTTCCTTGCTGAAATATCCAACCAAAAGTCATCGGGATTCCAAGCGGAATCCCAAGAATATTCGACGCTAACGGGATATGCCGGATCGTACTCGCAATTCAGTAATCCCGGCACGTGGAGGATCCGGTTGCAGTCGGTGCAGGCGGGATCGCTGCCGAAGGCGATCGTCAGCAGTTTAAGCGTGCTTTTCTGCTGCTCGAAGGTAAAGCCGTCAACGCGCCAGAGGATCTGATATTTGTCGAGCGATGTCGAGAGGACTGCGGGCGGCGAGGGAACTGTATCGGAGGCCCGGAGCGAAGGGAGGCGGGCCTCTCCGTCGATATCGAAATCAAGGTCCAGATGAGGCACCGTGGCGATCCTCTTTTTGGTGCGTTTGGGGCTGCTAGAGCGAAGCGGAGGATTGGCAACAACGTAGATGTTGGCTCCGGTAAGACTAACTTGGAACCAACGTGAGGACATGTGCGCCTCCGGGCACAGCAGCCTAGAACGGGTGCTTGTGGCGCAAAGCTAACCGCACTCAAACACACTGTCCAATGAATTTTCGGAATGACCTTATTCCTGGGAGGAATAACTGGGGAAAGTTAGAGTGATGCGGTCGGTGAATTTGTTATCGAGAACGCCATAGGGAAATCTCTATTTGCCTCGCGATAAAGGACATGGCCATCGTCATTTCGCTAAGCCTTCGATTACGCAAACACCGTCTGGGCGACTGGCGGGAATGGTTTGAATGGCACCGGGACCAGGCCGGTGCCAGTGCTGTTTCAAGGTTCTTAGGTTTCTTGTTGAATAGCTGGCATTGCCGGAAGTCCCGTGTTTTCAAGATGCTTGCCTCCTCGAAGCGCCGTTTTCAGCGGGAAGTTGAGGTGACGAACTGCTTCGTCCTTTCCGTTATAACCTGCAGGAATGACGTCATTCCGAAAAGTTATTGGACACGGCGGCAGGAATGAATCAAGTTAGTTAGCAGACTGCAAATCTGGGCCGACGACGGAGGCCTGATGAACAGGCCTAGAAGATCACGGCCCGATTATGTGTGCGATACACGACTAACCTTTGCGATCGCCTGCAGGACCTACATCTGAGAGGTCACGTATGTCCAGCCAGACTTCCATCCGACGAGACGTCAACAATCGGCCAAACTCTTTTCGCGCGGACGCACCGGCGAGTGCGACTGCCCCACAATCCATCGATTCAGCTGGCGCCAACTCGGCGACTAAAGCGATTCGCCGACCCATGGCGCGGGCGGAGCGAAACGGCGAGATCTTGGCAATCCCAGCTCGCGGGCTAACTCAACCTGTGCCAATGACCGTCGGCAAGATGTTGACCACCAGAGAAGCCGCTGCAGTTCTAGGTCGTCCACACTCTACTCTGGAGCGCTGGCGATGCGAAGGTACGGGGCCAGATTACGTGAAGGAGGAAGGCGGAGTGCGGTACTATGAGGACCATCTGCGGGAATACATCCGCAGAAACACGCGGACATCTTCCGTGCGAGCGCTCGTGGAGACAAAGCGTGAATCTCTTTAGAAGAGTTGGTCACCCCTATTGGTGGTATGACTTCACGGTCCGTGGAGAACGTTTTCGCGGATCGACGAAAGAAACCCGTAAACCCGCTGCCTTTGGAAAGGCGGCGACGCTTTTGGCAGCAATCGCTGAAGGCAAATCGCAAACTAACAAGAAAGCACCGGTGCTTTCGGCATTTGTGGTGCGATTCATGTCCTACGTTGACAATGCGAAGCTGGCGGACAAATCGAAGAGCTATCTTCGGAACGGATGGCGTCTGCTTGAACAGACGAGCATTGTCGGCATGAGAATGGATCGCATTACCGCTGAAGACGTCGATGCGCTGCCCTTACCGGGCGGGCCCTATAACATAAACTGCGCCCTGAAGACCCTGCGCCGGATGTTTCACAAGGCTGAAGAATGGGGACTGATTGCAAAGGTTCCCAAACTGAAGCTTCTCAAGGAACTCGGGCGGACGCTCAGGTTGGACCAAGAGGCGGAGCTCAAGCTGTTGGCTGCTGCCGACGGCCTGCTGGAAAGAGGCATATGGACTCGCAGAATGCATGCCACATTCCGCGACGTTGTTGTCCTCGTGCGGGATACGGGGATGCGCAACAAGAAGGAACTCTTCTGCGCGCGCATCGAGAACATCGATTGGAACAATCGTGTGTTCTTCATACCTGACAGCAAGACTGACAATGGCAGAAGGTTCGTGCCACTCAGTGATCGCGCTCTGGAACTATTGAAGGCCCGCTGCGGGGAATGCCGCACGGGCTGGATCTTCACGGCCTTCTCTGCTTCGGGGCATTTGACCACCGTGGACAGGAAATTCCGGCAAACTCGGCGTGAAGCTGGGCTTCCGGAAAAGCTGGTCCTATATTGCGGGCGTCACGATTACGGAACCAGGGTACTGCAGGGCACCGGCAATCTTGCCGTTGTCATGCGCGCCATGGGGCACGGCAGTCCATCAACGGCAATGAAGTATCAACATCCCGAACTCGAGCAGGTACGGCGCGTCTTGAACGGGACAAACAGTAGACTCGATCCTGAGCAGGGTTTGAATGGCACATTCTACGGCACAGTAACTAAACAGTAAACTTGGTAAGTGATTGATTTAAATGGTGGGCAGTGCAGGACTCGAACCTGCGACCTCCTGCTTGTAAGGCAGGCGCTCTAACCAGCTGAGCTAACCGCCCACGCGGTTAAACAGGATAACAGCTTAACCTGCCTCATGCCACTTTTCGATACGCGCAAAATGCGCAGGGACGGGCGGCTTTCTGGCGCGAAATATAGCGCAGGTTAAATATCGATGTCAATCGATATATAGCGCGTCGATCTTGCAGATCGACGAACGCAAATGTCCGCGGCACGTTCATCGGTGCTGATAGGATCTTATTGATTTGCTTTCCGGGATAAAGAGCATATCTCGCCGATTCTCCGCAGTGTGCGGCCTTGGGGTTGATTTCAGGGTCTTCGCCATCAATTCCTTGCTGCAGGGCTTTTTAAGGAAGCGGAAGATGCTGCCTTCGTTAATGGCGTTGATGGCTGTCTGAATCTCAGTGTTGCCGGTGAGCATGACGCGGACGGTATCCGGCGATAGGGCCTTAATTCGGCTCAAGAACTGGATGCCATCCATGCCTGGCATTCGCATGTCGGAAACCACGACCGCATAAGGGTGCGTTGCCCGTAGCCAGTTTCAGGGCTTCCGCCCCGCCCAAGGCGGTCTCCATGGGAAACTCGCGGCTCAAACTACGCCGGTAACCCTGAAGAATGAGGGGATCATCGTCGACTAAAAGGATCTTTTCAGGCACGGTGTTCCTTCTTTTATCCCCCGGCGCTTTGGCAGGAATAAATCAATTCCTAAAATCATCGGCAGCTGCTGATCTTTGCTTGAGCGCGTATTACGCCGCCTTTCCCCAGTGAGCAGCGCGCTGCTGCAACCGCACGCATTTCGCTGGCGTTCCCGCGTGAACAAAACTCGCCCGATGCATCTCACGCTCCGTCCCCTGCTAGACTGGCTGCGTGCGGCGTTTGATCGTCAACGCAGATGATTTTGGCTTTACTTCGGGCGTGAACCGGGCGATTGTTGACGCCCACTCGCGTGGCGTCGTCACTTCTTCGACGCTCATGGCCAACGGTCCAGCGTTCGAAGAGGCAGCTCGACTGACAAAGACAGTCTCGAAACTGAGCATCGGTTGCCACGTGGTGCTGATCGATGGCCAGCCAGTTCTGGACGCTGAGCAACTTCCCTCTCTCACCAGCGGCTCATGCTTTCGCGATGGCCTATTTACTTTCGCCGCGCGCGCGATCTCCGGTCGCATCGACACCGATGAAATTGCCGCCGAAGCCATGGCACAGATTCGCAAGATTCAATCTTCGGGAGTCGTTGTTTCTCACGTCGACACTCACAAACATACTCACCTGTTCCCCAGAATTCTGCGACCGCTACTGCGCGCGGCAGCGGCTTGTGGGATTGGCGCTCTACGCAACCCGTTTGGACCTCGCTTGCCGCTGCGGTCAAGTGACCTTCTGGCACGCCCGGGGCTTTGGGCTCGCTACGCCGAACTCCGCGTCCTGGGCCGCTTTGCCGGCAAGTTTCGCGAGGCCGTAGACCGCGAAGGCTTCACGACGCCCGACGGGACGCTCGGCATTGTAGTTACAGGAGCTCTCGATGAAACGCTGTTCCACGCAATTGCCCGCGCCATCCCGCCAGGCACTTGGGAATTCGTCTGCCATCCTGGCTATAACGACGCGGATCTGCAGGTGGCCAAGACCCGCCTGCGCGAGTCGCGAGAGACGGAACTTCATGTTCTGACTCTGCCCGCGGCTCGCGAGATGCTTTTGCAGGAAGGCATTGAGTTGATCTCGTATCGCGATCTGGTGGAGAAACCTTTCTCCCGCTAGCGTGGGCCCAATTTTCCAATTTCTTGATTTCCTGTGCGGCGAGGTAAACACTCAAGGTACTCTCGTAACCTGCTGACTTAACTCCAAGTAGTATGATGTTTTGCAGGCCGCCCTTTTCTGTAGGGAGGTTCTCCGCTCATGCCGGCCCAAGGGAAAGCTCCGCGAGCGACTCTGGACTTAAAGGTCCGGGTGTGGGGTATGGGCGCCAATAACCAGCCATTCTTTCAAAATGCGATGGCGCAGAATGTCAGCGCGACGGGCGCCTGCATCTACGGCATCGAACCCGAGTTGAAAGTGGGCGATGTCATCGGCGTGCAGTACGAAACCAGGAAAGCACGCTGCAGGGTCGTCTGGGTGGTGGATGCGGGAGCGCTGAAGAAAACCCAAATCGGAGTGCAGTTGGTGGCTGACCAGGATTGTCCGTGGGCGCTGGCTCTTCCAGTGGACATGAAACTGGACGAACGCACGCAGCAGCGCCAAGACAATCGCAGAAAATTCATGCGGCATAAGATTTCCTATCCTCTGGAAATGCGCGACGAACGCGTGAATACTCCGCTGCGCGTGAATGCCACAGACATTAGTGGAAATGGCTGTTATGTAGAGACCGTCATGCCGCTAGCCATGGGCACCGCGCTTCGGGTGGACTTGTGGATTGAGGACGAGCGCCTCTCGCACACTGCCATGGTTCGCACTAAGGACCCCGGCGTTGGCATGGGCATCGAGTTCACGGGGTTCCCCGAAGAATCCAAGAAACGCTTCCAAGCGCACCTCGACCAGTTCGACCCTGGGACGTCACTCGCCCCTAAACAAGGCCAGTAACCAACCGTCTCCGCGTATCGCTTGCGATCCACTCGTGTAAAATCTGCAACCACTGCGCATTCCAGCCATCGAATGACAGAGCAACGAGAAGGCGGCCCCTCGCAAATGAAGATCGGAATCACTTGTTATCCGACGTACGGCGGCAGTGGAGTCGTCGCCACCGAGCTGGGACTGGAGTTGGCTCAGCGCGGACACGAAATCCATTTCATCTCCTACGCGCAGCCCATCCGGTTGCGGGGCGAGGAACCGAACATCCATTATCACGAAGTGGAAGTGTCCCGTTACCCGCTGTTCGACTATCCTCCCTATGATCTGGCGCTGGCGACCCGCATGGCTGAGGTCGCGCAGCTTTACGATCTCGACCTGCTGCACGTGCACTACGCCATCCCGCATTCGGTGAGCGCGCTGCTGGCGCGGCAGATGCTCGCCGAGGGACCGCGGGGGCGGCGGCTGCCATTTGTTACGACCCTGCACGGTACCGACATTACGCTGGTTGGGCTCGACCGTTCTTACCTGCCGATCACACGTTACTCGATTGAGCAGAGCGACGGCGTTACCGCGATTTCGAATTACCTGCGTGACCGCACGCAGCGCGTCTTCGACGTAAAGAATAGCATTGAGGTGATTTATAACTCGGTGAATTGCGATGTCTACTGCCGCAATCAGGAGACGAACGCAGAGATGCGAGCGGAGTACGCGCCCAACGGGGAACGCGTGCTGGTGCATCTCTCGAATTTCCGTCCAGTCAAGCGTCTTACCGACGTGATCGAGATCTTCGACCGGGTCCACAAGACAATTCCGTCAAAGTTACTGCTCATCGGAGATGGGCCAGACCGTTCCGTCGCCGAGTGGCTGGCCGTGCAAAAGGGCATTCACGATGACGTGCTGTTTCTGGGAAAGCAGGATCAGATTCAGGAAAAGCTTTCCGTCGCCGACATCATGCTGATTCCTAGCGAACTGGAATCGTTTGGGCTCGCCGCGCTGGAGGCTATGGCTTGCGAGGTGGTTCCCATCTCCACGCGGGCGGGCGGCGTGCCGGAGGTCATCGACCACGGAAAAACTGGCTACCTCGCCGACGTGGGCGATGTGGAAACGATGGCGCGTTACGCGATTGAATTGCTGAGCAACGAGCAGCATCTGCGGGAAATGGGCAAGCAGGCGCGGGCGGTCGCGATGGAGCGTTTCTGTTCCACCAAAATTGTGAAGCAGTACGAGGATTTTTACCGGCGCGTGCTCGAGCGCTCGGCGTAGAAGCCCTCAGGCACGGCGGCTTCATGGTTCAGTACGGGCAGCCGCAGGCGGATGAGAGTTCCCTTCCCTTCGTGACTGTCGATGGTCATGCGCGCCGTGTCGCCATAGAGCACCTGCAGCCGCTCCGAAATATTTGCCATGCCGATGCCCATTCCCGCCCAGCTGCTGCTTTCCTCCAGTTGAGCCCCGCCCATTCCGACACCGTCATCTTCGACTTCAATGATGAGACGCGAATCGACGACGCGACTCCGCAGGTAGACGCTGCCGCCTTCGACCTTCGGGGACAATCCATGCTTGATGCAGTTCTCGACTAGCGGCTGAAGCAACATGCTGGGCACTACCACATCGAGTGACGCGGGATCGAATTCCTTGACGACTCGCAGTTTGTCCCGCCCAAACCGCACTACTTCGATGTCGAGATAGTTGTCGATGAATTCGAATTCTTCGCGTAAGGGCGCAAAGGCCTCGCCGCTGTTCAGCAAACGCCGCAAAATTGTAGCCAGCTTAAAGATCACATCCCGCGCCATGTCCGGGTCGAACCGGACTAGCGACGAGATCGAGTTCAGAGTGTTGAACAAGAAGTGCGGGTTGATCTGATTCTGCAGCGCCTCCATGCGCGCGTGCAGCAGCAGGCGTTCCTGTTCTTCCAGTTTGATCTGGATGCGCACGCTATTGAAAATCTTCAACTCGATGCCGATCGCCGCCACGCTCGCGGCGTAGATAGCGCTATATACCCAGTAGTTGTCGGGACTCTCGATGCTGAAGATGGAACGCGGGAAGTGTTGCGCCAATTGCGTTTGCACGAAACGCAAACCGATCACGGTCCAGAAGAACATGATCTGCCAGTCAATCAAGCGGGGACGTGGCAGATTGCGTCGAATGATGCGAAAGATGCTTAGATCGATGAACGGCGAGAACGACCAGATGTCGTCTTTGTCGACAGCCATGGTACGGAGTTGGCCGGCGAGAAAGCCAGAAAGCACGTCAAACGGCATCGCGGCCCACTCGCCATGCAGCAGAGCGGGAATTCCCACCAGAACTCCGCCCAGCGATCCGGCCCAGCGACCGCCGATCACTCCCAGCAGAAGCGCGGTTTCAAAACTCAGGTCGCCCGCCAGAAAATTCTTCTGAACAATTCGGATCCAGACGCCACCCATGATCGGCAGGCCGAACCAGAGGACCAAGTACACTTTCTGCCGGAATGTGCGCTCGTCGCGAAACAGCAAAGACTTGAATTCCTTGGAGCTGACCAGATTGGCGGAAACGGTCGTAGCGACGCCCAGCATGAGCAGCAAATTGATAAGGATGAGCCGGGGTTCCATGAGATTCGTTTCGTGAATTGCCAGAATAACGCTGCCAGGGTCAATCTGCGCCGATAAACGGCGACCAGAAAACTGTAGCACGAAGCCGGGCGCTTAATATCCCTTCTGCTTGTCGACCACAAACCGCAAAGGCTGCCGCTGCAGGTAACGCCGAAGATTATCGGAAAACAGCTCGTAGTGCCGGTGCCAGAGCTTGTCGGTCAGGCCGGCGGTATGCGGCGTGATCAGCAGGTTCTCGACGCCCCAGAGCGGAGAATCCGCCGGCAGCGGCTCCCGCTCAAACACATCGAGCGCCGCCCCGGCAATGCGTCGCGAGCGAAGGGCCTCGACCAACGCGGCCTCGTCCACCTGCGGCCCACGCCCCACATTGATCAGGCAAGCTCCGGGTTTCATGACGGCAAAACGGTCGGCGTTGATCAGCCCCTGAGTCGCAGCAATCAGCGGAGCGGCCAGTACGACGTAATCGGATTGCTTGAGCATCTCATCGGTCGCCCGTGGGGCAAAGACTGTTTCCACTCCCTCTGGCTTCTCCTTCTCTACGTTCTCGCGCACCGCGATCACGCACATCCCTAGGGCGGACGCCATCTGCGCGACTCGCCGTCCAATGCTCCCCAGACCAATCAGGCCCAAGGTTGCACCGGCAATTTCGCGCGGACGTGCGCCCTCATTCCACATCACTTCCTGGCCCCAGATGTGTTTCTGCTGCAACCCCGCAGCCTGCGGAATCTTCTTCGCCAGCGCGAAGATCAAAGCCATCACATGTTCGGCGACCACCGGGCCGTGCACTTCACGTGAGTTGGTCAGCAGGACGTCGCTATTCACCAGTTCCGCAAACAGCAACTGATGCACGGCCGCCGAGGGCGCGTGGATCCATCGCAGGTTTGGCGCAACCGCAAATTGCTCCGGCCGCAGCGAGATCGTGAAAATGATTTCCGCCTCGCGCAGGTCTTCCGCGACGCCTTCGTAGTTATCGCGTTGCGTGACCTGCAGTTGCGGAAACTCTTGCAACAATCGCTGCCCAAACCACGCGGGAACATTCCACAGATCAAACCGATGATGCACAACGATCAGCAGCTTCATAGTTGTGACAGTATCCGTTCCGATGGAGTCATCCTAACCGGAGCCGCTTTTTAGGCGGCGGGAAGGATCTCGCGCGCGGAACGGTAAAATGTATGAAAGGCGGAAAATCTCCCCTTGCTTCAGCCGTACGCCAGCTCCTTCGCGCGCTGCGCGGCCTTCACTACCGCTTTGATTAGCGTGACGCGCAGCTTCCCTTCTTCCAGTTCCATGATGGCGTCAATAGTGCAGCCCGCGGGGGTGGTGACCGCGTCCTTGAGCAACGCGGGATGATCTCCCGTCTCGAGCACCACCCGGGCCGCGCCCATGGTGGTCTGCGCGGCCAGCAGCGTCGCGATATCACGAGGCAGTCCCACCTTCACGCCCGCCTCCGCCAGCGATTCGAGAATAATGTAGATGTAAGCCGGCCCGCTGGCGGAAAGTGCCGTCACCGCGTCCATGTGTTTCTCGTCGACCACGACCGTTCTTCCCACCACATCAAACATGTGGCAGGTCAGGGCCACGTCTTCCGCACTGGCATGCTTGCCTTTACAGATCGCCGTCATCCCTGCTCCCAGCTGGCACGGAGTATTGGGCATGGCGCGGATCACCGGAACGTTCGGTGGCAGGTTTTTTTCGATCATGGAAGTGGGCACCGACGCCGCCACCGACACGATCATCTGCTGCGACGTGATGTGACCACTGATCTCGCGCACGACTTCTTCGACCACTTGCGGCTTCACTGCAATCACAATAATGTCGGCGCCTTTGACGGCCTCGACGTTATTGGTGCCGACTTTCACTTTCAGTTTCGTGGTCAGCGCCTTGGCCCGCTCCTCATGCGCTACGGTTGCGCGGGTTGACTTTGGTGAAAGCGAACCGTTTTTCAATAAAGCCTGCAGAATGATGCCGCCCATCTTGCCCGCACCCAGGAACGCCACTTTCTTCCCTGCCAGATCATTGGCCATAAATCCCTCTACCTGCCTTGCCCGCGCTGATTCAACATTTAACTCATTTCGATGAAACGTTGCGACGCCGAATCCGCTTTTTGTCGCTGCATCCAATTCCACGCTGTGGTCACCACGTCGTGCAACCCGCGCGTCGCCTTCCACTGCAACAGCGCCTGCGCTTTCGCCGGATTCGCCACCAGCCTCGGCGGATCTCCCGGACGCCGCGGTACCATCTTGCGAGGCACGGGCTTTCCGGTCACTTTCTCGACCGCAGAGATCACTTCCTGCACCGACGCTCCGATCCCTGTCCCCACATTGACGGCAAAGCTTTCCTTCTCTGCCGCCAGGTGGTCCAGAGCCTTTATATGCGCGCTCGCCAGATCGTTCACGTGGATGTAGTCGCGGATGCAGGTTCCATCCGGCGTCGGATAATCCGACCCAAATACTTGCAACTCGGGCCCCAGCCTCGCTGCCGCACGCAGAGCCACCGGAATCAAATGCGTCTCGGGTTCGTGCAACTCGCCGATCTCTCCGCTATCCTCCGCTCCGGCCGCGTTAAAGTAGCGCAGGCTGGCATAACGAAATCCGTAGGCGCGGTCATACGCCTCCAGCGCCTGCTCAAAGAATAACTTCGAAACGCCATAAGGATTCACCGGCTGCCGCGGCGCGTTCTCCTCGATCGGAACCTTCGCCGGGTCGCCGTAAACGGCGCAGGTGGAAGAAAAAATGATCTTCTTGACTCCTGCGTCGAGAGCCGCGTTCAGCAAAGAAAGGCCGCCTTCAACATTGTTATGGAAATACTTTCTCGGGTTGGTCACCGACTCGCCGACATAGGCGTGCGCAGCGAAGTGCATGATGGCATCGATCCGCGGCAACACTCGCGCCAATGCGGCCGCGTCGAGCACGTCGCCCTTGACCAGTTCAAACCCTGCGGCCAGAAATTCGTATCCGGTGCTGAGATTGTCGAAAATTATCACTTCATGCCCCGCGCGCTTCAGCGCCCGCGCCGCGTGACTGCCGATATATCCAGCACCACCGATCACCAGAACGACCATGCTCATTATCCTTTCCAAGGAAAGCTCAACACCAGTGGCACGTCAAGCGCAGGCGTCCACGGTAATTTCCCATGGCTTCATGGTTACTGGAATACATGCCAGAACCGGGCGAGGAGTGAGAATGATTGTACACAGAACGGAATTATACGGGCTCAAGCGTCGCGCACCGCGCGTGGACGGCACATGGCTGAGCAGGTCGTAGAGACAAAGCTTGCTTTGCTGGCAGCGCCTCGGACGTCCCGGGGACGGCGTTGGTGGGCCGGGCAAGACGTTGCAAGCAACGTCTCTACGACACATACTCCCTCTTTCCCTGGCGGCCTGCTAACATGTCCCGATCCTTCTGGGAGGTCCCGTGGAAACCGAACTGCCGCCCGATCGTGGACCGGAATTCGGAGTAGCGTCCGACCCTGTGCCTCGGCAATCAGCGCCTGCCCCGGCGGTGGTTCCTGTGGTCCCCGCACCGCTGATCCCAGAGGCGCACGGCTATCGCGATCGCGGTACGGGCCTGGTCGTCTTCGGTGTGTTTCAGATCATCCTGGGATTGCTGGCCGCGCTGATGGTGCCGCTCGCGGCATTCGGTGCATTCATGTCGCGCCTCACTGCTGACGGAGCGAAGCGCCCCGGCCAGTTCATCTCAGGAGTTGCCAGCTACGCATTCCTTGCGGCCGGGCTGGTTGGACTGGGCATCGGATCGGTGCAAATGAAGCGCTGGGCGCGTGCGCTCACGCTGGTCAGTTCCTGGTACTGGCTGATCATGGGCGCGCTCATCACAGTCCTGCTGACCGCGGTGCTGCCGGTAGCCATGCGGAGCGCGCTGGCGCAGGCGCAACAGAATGCCCCCGGAGGACCGCTGCCAGCCGTATCCACGGGGGTAATGGCCGTAATCCTGACGCTCATTATTGTTTTTGCCGCTTTCTTTCTGGTGTTGGTGCCGATCGCTTTTGTCATTTTCTATAGCCGCAAAGATGTCGCCGAGACCTGCCGCCGTCGCGATCCGATCGAGCGCTGGACCGACCGAACGCCCTTGCCGGTGCTGGGCGCCAGCGTCGTCCTCGCCATTGGGGCGCTCTACCTATTAGTAGTCGGGATTACGACTCCGGTGTTTCCCTTCTTCGGACAATATCTCACTGGAATCCCAGGTTCAGCGTGTTTTGTCGCAACAGCCGCGCTCGATGCCTATCTCGCCGTCGCGCTCTTCCGTCTGCAATCTTCCGGCTGGTGGATCGCCACGGTCACCATACCCATCCGCCTGTTGTCCATGGCGCTCACTTACGCGAGGGCAAACATCATGCAGGCATATTCAAGGATGGGCATGTCGGATGCGCAATTGAAGATGCTCAGCTCGAATCCAATGTTTCGCGGTCATGTCCTGGTGTGGTGGAGTCTGATTTCGATAATGCTGCTTTTCGGCTACCTGTTATGGCTGAAGCGGTATTTCAAAACGCCAGCATCCGCGCGCGTCGATGCGCTCCCGGCGCAGGTTGGATAAAACCTTCGTTCACCGTTGGATTGACGACTGCGCTTCAGAGTTTTTTGGGAGAGCTTATGACCGAGCAACTTGCCGACAAGAAATGCATACCCTGCCGCGGAGGCATTCCGCCGCTCAAGGGCAAGGAACTGGAGAAGTTACAGCAGAGCGTCCCCAAGTGGATGGTCTACGATGAACATCACATTCACCGAGAGTTCAAATTCCCGGACTTCAAGCAGGCGCTGGAGTTCGTCAATCGAGTGGGGGCGCTGGCCGAGGAGCAGGGACATCACCCAGATATTCTGCTGGCCTGGGGCAAAGCCGGGATTACGCTGTGGACGCACAAGATTGACGGCCTGACCGAGAGCGACTTCATCATGGCGGCGAAGATTGACCGGCTGAGCGCAACATAGATTAAAACCCATTGCAGAAAAGGCCCGCCAGGGCCCTTACGGCCTAATCGGGGTTCGTCCAACTTCGTCAGCGGCTCAATTATTATTGAGCCGGAGTAAGAATCATGTTGAACGAAAACTACCAGGCAGGCAAATATTGCTCGCGTGCTGCTAAGACGGTTAGATGGCGCCTTACGGAATCACTGGCCGCAGGGGCCGCAGGGCCCGCAGGGCTGGCAGAGCTGGCAGGGCCTGGAGAGTGGACGCGGAAGGCTGCCAAGAGTATACTCCGCCTCGATTAACAACGACCCAGGGATAAGCTCCTCACCGGCGAAGGGCTGAGTTTGGTTCCGCGTTGGCCGGCCACAGATAATTCTCTAAGAGGTGGGTCAATGCCG
Source organism: Acidobacteriaceae bacterium (assembly GCA_003136335.1). Next base: position 13,694 of record PLEA01000533.1, read on the forward strand.
AAGCGAATGATCGCAATGGTTCTCGCTGTTCTGCTCTCCGTCGGTCCTGCCTGCTATTCGCGAAAGGTTCAAAAGGTGGCGAGCGTAGATGTGCCGCAGCCCAAGAACGAAAAGATTGTTGGAGTCACAACCATAAAGGGGGAGGACATTTCTTTCGACGCGCCGGGAGCGTCCATCAAGAGTGGGATGCTGTCCGCGTCCGTAAAAAAGACTCCCTACGAAGTTCCGCTGGACCAGATACAACGGTTTTGGGTGGAGACGGCCACGCTGCAAGAGGGGCGAACCATCGGCCTGGTCGCGGCGGTGACCGTTGGCACGCTGGCGCTAATCGTGGGCGTCGCGGTAGCCCTGAAGCAATCCTGCCCATTCGTTTA
>PLEA01000227.1 GCA_003136335.1 Acidobacteriaceae bacterium
TTCCAGAAGCGCGTGTTCTCCCAGAGTTTTTCAATCCGTTCCGGCTCGGTTTCCAGTACGTCGAAGGCCGCGATGCACGTGGCCGCGACTGACGGCGGATGGGACGTCGAAAACAAGAATGGCCGCGCCCGGTGATAAAGAAAGTCAATCAGATCGCGTGTGCCGCACACGTATCCGCCCAGCGCGCCAATCGCCTTCGACAGCGTTCCCACCTGAATATCCACACGCCCGTGCATGCCAAAGTGATCGATGGTGCCGCGTCCGTTGCGCCCCAGCACGCCGGAGGCGTGCGCGTCATCCACCATCATGATGGCGCCATATTTTTGGGCAAGGTCGCACAGCGCGGGCAGCGGGCCGATGTCGCCGTCCATCGAGAAGACGCCGTCAGTGATCAGCAGCTTCTTACCCAGCTCACTTTTAATGCTAGCTAACTGTTCCTCCGCGTGCGCCATGTCTTTGTGGCGGAACACCAGAATCTTCGCCTTCGACAACCGCGCCCCATCGATGATCGACGCATGATTCAGCGCATCGGAGATGATGAAATCATCCTTGCCCAGCACGGCTGAAACCGTCCCCGCATTCGCCGCGAAGCCCGACTGGAAAACCACGCATGCCTCAACGTTCTTGAAGCGCGCGATCTTTTCCTCGAGTTCCATGTGGATCTTCATCGTCCCGGCAATGGTGCGGACCGCGCCCGATCCCACGCCGTATTTGCGCGTCGCCTCCAGCGCCGCCTCGCGCAGCTTGGGGTGCGTCGTTAACCCCAGATAATTATTCGACGCCAGGTTGATGACTTTCTTCCCGTCGAACGTGCAGACGGCGGCCTGCTCGTCGTCCAGCACGCGCAGCTTGAAGTGCGTGCCCTTGGCCTTGAGTTCGTTGAGCTGGTCGGTGAGGTAGGAAAGCGGATTGGTGCGGGTTACCATGGTCGTGAGTGCCTCGGGAGTTCGATTCGCGTAGTTCACACGGTGATTGTCGGTCCCTTGCCGTCGTGCGCCGGGAAGGACTCTATCGCTCATCCTTGACTATTTCCATCGGATCCCCGTTTGAGAACCAAGGACAAGTGTTAGCGCTTCGCTCCAACGGACTGATGTTATCGATGCTTTCAGGAGGCGAACCGGCCGAGTAGCGGACTCAGGATTTCCCGCGGTCCAAACGATCTGATCTGAACTGCCGTTTGGCCGGTATGGGAACTTGCTCAATACGGAAACCCCGCCGTTCCCCCAACCAAACTGCACGTCGTACGATCCAATCGCGACCTGACAGATCCCTTTTCCCGCGAGAAATGAGAGGGTCGTTTCGGCTCCTTTAGAAAATCCGTACACTCAGCCGCACCTCGGAGCATCATCGCTCACGAACTTAGCGCACGCCGTTCGGATACACCAGAATCTTGCTCGCTTCCCCCGTTTTCAGGCGCTCCATGGCTTTCGAGAAATCCTTCATCGGGATGCGATCCGTGATCACCGGATGCAGATTGAGTTTGCCACTCTTGAGCAGCGCCGTCATCTGATACCAGGTCTGGTACATGCGGCGTCCGTTGATGCCCTGCACCGTAATGCCCTTGAAAATGATGTCTTCGGAAAAATTCAGGGAGATCGGCTTGGAAGTCAATCCGAGCAAGGAAATTCTTCCGCCGCGCCGCACAATGTCAAACGCGGTTCGAATCGAATCCGGATGTCCCGCCATTTCCAGCACTACGTCCACGCCCAACCCGCCGGTCTTCTCCATCACGATCGCGTTGATATCTTCCTTCGCGGGATTGAGCACATAGTCCGCCTTCATCTCGCGCGCGATGCGGGCGCGATATTCGTTCACTTCAATCGCGAACACCGAGGTCGCGCCGACCGCCTTAGCCACGGCAATCGAAAACAGTCCAATCGGCCCGCAGCCCGTGATGGCCACGCTCTTGGCCGCGATCTCTCCGGCCAGCACCGTGTGCACAGCGTTCCCCAGCGGGTCGAGAATCGACGCGTACTCCTGCGGAATGGCGGGATCGAGCTTCCAGATATTCGACTCAGGAATCACCACGTACTCGGCGAACGCGCCGTCGGCGTCCACGCCAATGATTTTCACGTTCTGGCAGATGTGCGCTTCGCCGGTACGGCACTGCAGGCACTTGCCACAGGCCACATGCATCTCGGCGGAGACAAAGTCGCCTTCCTTGACGCTGGTGACTTCATCGCCGAACGCCGCCACTTCCCCGCAGAACTCATGCCCCGGAATCAGCGGCGGATGAATGCGATTCTGCGCCCAGCGGTCCCAGTTGTAGATGTGCAGATCGGTGCCGCAAATCGACGCCACCTTCACCTTCACCAGCACGTCGGTGCGCCCGAAAGCAGGGATTTTTACCTGGCGAACCTCCGCGCCCGGCGCCGCTTCTGGCTTCACGACCGCCTGCATTGTTCCAGCCATAATATAATTGCCACCTAAAGTCCGATATCGAACCAAAAACTGAATAAAACACAAAACGTACGATTCTAGCACTGCGCGCCGATTCACCTCTCGTGCGCATCTATATCTGCTTGTCCGCTGCAAGGTCGCAAACCGTAGCTCTGACAACAGCATCGAACGACCGGCCCTTTTTCCTCCGGAGGTTAGAATCTGTGTTCGCTCGATCTTTTGCGATTCTTTTGATACTTGCGTGTATCCTTTCCGCCGCCTCGGTGTCCGCAGCCCCAGTAGCGGTGCGTTACAAGGAAGGCTTGCTTCACGGCTTTCTCGTCCTCAGCACGCTCGACGGAACTCCCATTGCGGAAGGTGATGGCACCCAGGTCCCTCATGGGAATCGGATCACCAGCCGCCTTACCTTCCGCTTCAAGGATGGTTCGCGCCAAGAGGAAACCGTCATTTTTTCGCAACGAGGCTACTTCCGAATGCTCAGCTATCATCTCGTGCAGAAGGGCCCCGCGTTCGCGCGCGCAACGGAAGTCACGATCGCGCCCTCCACGGGGCAGGTTACGGTCAACTACACCGATGACGACGGTAAGGAGAAAACAGCGAGTGAGCGGATGAAGCTGCCCCCGGATCTCGCCAATGGTTTAGTTCTCACGTTGCTGAAGAATCTCCCACCTGACTCGCCACCAATCGAGGTGTCGATGGTAGTGGCCACGCCCAAGCCTCGCCTCGTGAAACTCGCGGTTAGTAGTCCGGGCAAAGACCCTTTCTCCCTTGCCGGAGTGGGCCGCGAAGCCCTGCATTACGTCATTAAAGTTGAGATCGGAGGCATTGCCGGACTGGTGGCGCCATTGCTAGGCAAGCAGCCACCGGATGGACACATTTGGATTCTTGGCGGGGAATCCCCAACGTTCGTCAAGTCGGAAAGCATCGCTTACCTGGGAGGCCCCATATGGCGAGTTGAGCTGGTAGCTCCAGTCTGGCCCCGACCCGCGACCCCGGATTCAAAGACTGGAAGCGCAGAGAAACACTGACTCGTGGCGACGTGGGCCGTAGCATGGTGGACCACGTAGGGACAGCCGCCTCGGCTGTCCTGCCAGAGTTGCCTGAGCGAAGTCGAAGGGGCGCAGCCCGGCAGCCCTGCAGACGTCACTGCTAACTCAAGACTTCGATGGCTTCGGCGCCACCTTCTTAAACTCTTCCGACTTCCCGCGCGGGATGGTCAGCGTTTTCCACTCGCTCGACCGCAGATGCTTGGCCAGAAATACAATCTGCCCAATATGATGCGCGGAGTGCGCAATCTGTCGATTAATAGCTTGCAGCACGGTGTGCGGTTCGCCCCGGATGGTCACCGTGCGCATCACATCTTCAGGCTTAAGCGCGTCAATCCCCCCCAAGACGCAACCCCAACCTTCTTCCCACCAGTGCAGCACGTCGGCCCGCGTGGTCGCGCCACTCACTTCAAATTCGCGATCGCGAAAGCGATCTGGCTTTTCGCCGTCGCTGGTGAGGAAGTCGGTAAAGCGCGAGCGCATATTCCCCGCCAGATGCTTAACGAGAATGGCAACCGAGTTCGACTCTGGGTCGAGCGTCAGGAAAAAATCGTCATCCCGAAGTTGCGCCATCGCGGCTTCGCCCATGCGCTTGTGTCCGCGCATTTGGCGCCGGGCTTCTTCGAGATAGTGGGTAGCGAGATCAAGTGCCATCGTTCCTGTCTCCACAGAATCTAGATGCCCGGGGTCGGCGGAGGAACAATGGGGTAAGGCGCCACCAGCATCGTCGCCTGCGGTTTCAGTTCCAACTCAAAGCCTCCCACCCACTTGGCTAACACGTTGTATAACACCGCACCAATCGCGCCCGCGACAAATCCCATGGCACCATATAGAACCGGCATGAGAATGGCGAGCACAACGCCGAAAATCCCTGCAAAGGGAGTCTTGTCCTGACCGGCAAACGTTCCCAGCAATCCGAACAATAGAAAAATTGGGGCGAAAATCAATCCCATGCAGGCATAGAGCAAGCCCATGATTTTCGCGACCGACATCACTCCGACAGACTTGAGGATGTGCATCATTTGCCGTCCTTTCCGATCAATGTTTTATAGTTTTATAGCAACGATCGAGCAGACGTCTACGCCTGACCCCAGCCCCCGCCGCCGGGAGTTTCAATCGTAATCCGTTCGCCCGTGCGCAGGCGGGTGCTGAACTTCGCAGGCATAGTCTCGACCGAGCCGTCACGGCGCGTGATGAAAGTCTTCCCAGGCACGCCGTCCGCTCCTCCAGAGAGTCCCCACGGTCCGCGTGTGCGGCGGTCGGCCAGCAGGGTCGCTTCGCAGTCGGTGAGCACTTCA
>PLEA01000330.1 GCA_003136335.1 Acidobacteriaceae bacterium
TAAAGAACGCCGATCCAAAGCAGCGTGGCTTTGCGCCCGAAGCGGTCCGCTGGCCAGCCACCGAGCAGGGATCCAACCACGGTGCCGTAAAGCGCGGAGGCCATGGCAATGCCATGCAGTCCGGGACTTAGACCCCAGAGCGACTGAATGGTCTTTTCGGCGCCGGAGATGACGACCGTGTCGAAGCCGAAGAGAAATCCGGCGAGTGCCGAGGTTAGCGACCAGAAGAAGATGCGAGCATTCATAAGTGGGTAGAGGTGATGCTTGTCAAGAAAACGGTGCGATTGACAACAACTGAGAACTGCTCTCACCCCTTGGTCAGCGGAAAACCCTTCTCGCGCCAGTCGCGAATGCCGCCGTCCATGGAAATCACGTTGCTGTAGCCCATTTTTTGCAGGTTGTCGGCGGCCAGAGCTGAACGGAAACCGCCGCCGCAATAGAGAACCAGTTCGGTATTGAGTTCCGGCACTCGCGCTTCTATGTCGCGTTCGATAATGCCCTTGCCCAGATGAATGGCGCCTGGAAGATGATCTTTGGCGAATTCGCTCTCCTCGCGGACGTCCACGAGCACGAACTTGTCGCCGCGATCCATCCTGGTTTTCACGGCGTCGACGTTGGTCTCGCGCACGCGCTTCTTTGCCTCGTCGACGATCTTTAGAAAGCGGGGAGGGTGTTGCTGGGCCATGAGATTTCCTCTTGCCAGTAGGCGACGCTGAACATCCTACCAAGTGCCGCAGCACTACGCACCCTGCAATATGTCATCCCGAGCAAAGCTAGGGAACCGGGTGTTTGCTTGCGCCCGGATTCCGTCCATGCGCAGGCGAAACCCAGGTCCCTCGATTCGCTCGGGATGACAGGCGCTCTTGGAAACTGGTAACCACCGCATCGGGCCTCTTCGCGGTTCACCGAACTTCAGATAGCATCAATTCGATGAAGCGGGAGCAATCCACACGGCGGATCGGCTTGGCGCGCGCGCTGTCGAAGCTGGGATATTGTTCGCGCTCGAAAGCTGCGGAGTTGATTCGTGCCGGGCGCGTGAAGTTGAACGGATGCCTGCAGCGCGATCCGGAGACGCCGGTTCGGCTGGAACTGGACCGCATACTTGTAGATGAGCGGGCCATTGATTCGAGAGAGAAGATTTATCTCGTGATGAATAAGCCTAGAGGTGTGGTGACGACGGCCTCTGACGAAAAGGGCCGCGAGACTGTGTATGCTGCGCTGGAGAAAGCTCAAGAGGCGTTGCCCTGGGTTGCTCCCATCGGACGGCTGGATAAAGCCAGCGAAGGTTTGCTGCTGTTGACCAACGATTCCGAGTGGGGCGGAAGAGTCACAGCGCCCGATACGCATTTGGAGAAAACCTATCACGTACGGATCGCAACGGTGGCCGATGACAACCTTATGCAGGCAATTGTAAGGGGGGTGACAGGTGAGGATGGGGACGTGCTTCGCGCTACGCAGGCGCGGCTGCTGCGCTCGGGAGAAAAAAACTCCTGGCTTGAAATCGTTCTCGACGAAGGCAAGAACCGGCACATTCGGCGCATGCTGGCTGCACTCGGAGTCGGCGTGCTGAGACTGGTGCGCGTGGCCATCGGACCACTGCAGTTAGGAGAACTGGCTAAGGGAGCGTTTCGGCGACTGACGAAAGGGGAGAAACGGTTGCTGGATGGCGCGATGGAGACCTTGCGCAGACGCAGCGTCGGCCTTCGCGCGAGATCCTTCCCTCCGCCTGAAAAACGGCTCCGGTCAGGATGACGCCCGCAGGAATGGCGCCGCTAATCGCGCACCTTGTAGACTCGATCACGTTCTGGTGGCCGCACATCCGATGAATGATCTTACGTTCCTACCCGCCGTTGCCATGGCCGAGCAAATCCGAGAGAAGAAGATCTCTCCAGTCGAACTGGCCGAGGCACATCTGGCGAAGATCGAAAGACTGAATCTGAAGTTGAATGCGTTCGTGCACGTGGACGCGGAGCGAGTGCGCCGCGAAGCGCGCGACGCCGAAGCTGCGGTGATGGGTGGAAAAACTCTCGGACCCCTGCACGGCGTTCCCATCAGCATCAAGAGTTCGTTGGACGTGGCGGGGCTGCGATGCGAATCGGGTACTCGCCTGCGCGCGGGGTGCACTGCGACGCACGACGCGCCGCTGGTCGCACGCCTGCGCAACGCGGGTGCGATTGTGCTGGGCGTGACCAATACGCCGGAACTTCTGATGGCGTGGGAAACCGACAATCTTTTGTACGGCCGCACCAACAGCGCTTGGGATTTCGAGCGCACGCCGGGCGGCTCGAGCGGTGGCGAAGCGGCGGCGATCGCGGCGGGAATGTCGGCGGGCGGCGTGGGCAGCGACGGCGGTGGGTCGATCCGTGTGCCTGCGCATTTCAGCGGTATCTGCGGTTTGAAGCCCACGCCGGGGCGAATCCCGGCGACCGGGCACTTTCCGCCCTCGGCGGGAGTGTTTGCCCAGATCGGCGTCGTCGGTCCAATGGCTCGCACGGTGGGCGATTTGAAGGCGCTATTTGAAGTCATGCAAGGCCCGGATGACGGCGACGTCTGCGCGGCGCCGGTTCCGCTGCGCTGGCCGGCGGATGATAAAGTCAGGAGACTCCGCATCGGCTGTTTCGACGACGATGGCCGCACCCCCGTAACCGCCGAAACTCGTGCCGCCGTGCGAACTGCCGCGGAAGCCTTGCACCACGCCGGTTTTCACGTCGAGGGCTTCCGCCCCGCAGGGTTGGAAGAAGCACGGCTGCTCTGGCTCGAGTTTTTCGTCACGGTGGGTGGAATGCTGATCGGTCCCATGTTCAAGGACCGCGAGCGCGATCTGAGTCCGATCCTGAAGCAGTTCCTTGAATGGTCGGCCGCCGAGCCGCCGCACACCGCAGAAACGCTTCTCGACGCGTGGACTCGTCGCGATGAGGCCCGGGTGCAGTTCGCTACGCAGATGCAGAAATACCCGATCCTGCTGTGCCCGGCAGCCGCGATTCCTGCATTCCGCCACGGGGAACGCAGTTGGATGATTGAAGGAAAGACGGTGCACTATCTCGACGCGTGGAGTTACACGGAATGGTTCAATCTTTTGGGGAATCCCGCGGCGGTGGTTCCTGTGGGCCATTCCACGGAAGGGCTGCCGATCGGAGTACAAATCGTCGGGCGACCGTGGGAAGAAGAGCAGGTGCTAGCTGTCGCGGCGGTGCTGGAGAAGGAGTGCGGAGCATGGACGGCTCCGCCCATCCGCTAGCATTTGTCCGTCTGGCCGCGCTAGTATTTTTGTATTATTCCGCCGTCAGTCGTGCCTGTATAACGTTATCTGCGCGGGATTTCGGCCACTGTGGGGCTGATTTCCTCTCGTACCTTTCCAACTTCGTTTCACATGCGGGAAATGCCAACATCTGGAAGCTTTGTGGGTCGGGCTCTGTCTTGGCTGATGTTTTTTCTGGCCATTTCTGCGGTGTATCTTTATACGTTTCCGCAGCCGAATATTTTCTATGCGGGCATGGTTCTGCTGCATGCTGTGGGAGGTTTGTTCGCCGCAGTCTTGCTCGTCCTTGTGTTTCTACGGCTTGTTCGCACGGGGAGTTTCTGGTCTCGAGCAGGCTGGGTGCTGATCACAGCAGGAGCGGTTTTGGGCTTGATCCTTATCAAGACTGGAACTCCGCGCACCGAATGGAACAAACTTTATCTCCACATCGTGATTTCAGTCGCGGGTGTGGGACTGCTGATCGCGGGTTGGCTGGGCGGGCGGGAGTCGACTAAGTCCAGCGTAGGCGCGGCTGTGGTGCGCGCTGCGATCTGTCTTACTTTGCTGGCCGGGATCGGCTACAGTGCGCGCTACGTGCGCGAAACCTGGCAGACGCGCAATCGCATTCAGAATCCGATGATGCCTCCCGCCAACATGAACGGGGAAGGCGACGGGCCCGAAGGATCGTTCTTCCCCAGCTCGGCGCAGGTTTACGGCAGGCAGAAAATTCCCAGCAAGTTCTTCATGGAGTCCGATTCCTGCAAACGCTGCCACGAAGATATCTACAACCAGTGGTTCAGCTCGGCACACCATTTTTCTTCGTTTAACAATCAGTGGTATCGCAAATCGATCGAGTACATGCAGGATACGGTTGGCACCAAGCCTTCGAAGTGGTGCGGCGGGTGCCACGATCCCGCGGTGCTATATGCGGGATTGATGGACACACCGATCAAGCAGATCGTGCACCGCCCGGAAGCGCAGGCTGGGCTGGGCTGCATGATGTGCCACTCCATTGCCAACGTGAAGAGCACGATGGGGCAGGGCGATTTTTATCTGGAGTATCCCAAGCTCCACGAATTGGCGGCCACGCAGAATCCGGTGGGGCGCGCGCTGCATGATTTTCTAATTCGGCTGAATCCGGAGCCGCACCGGCGCGTGTTTCTGAAGCCCTTCATGCGCGACCAGACGGCGGAGTTCTGCTCTTCGTGCCACAAGGTTCACCTGGATGTCCCGGTCAACAACTACCGCTGGTTCCGCGGCTTCAATGAATACGATAACTGGCAGGCCAGCGGAGTCTCCGGGCAGGGGGCGCGGTCGTTCTACTATCCGCCGAAGCCGCAGCAGTGTGCGGACTGCCACATGCCTGCGGCGGCCTCAAAGGACTCCGGCAACATCAATGGCTTTGTGCACTCCCATCGTTTTCCCGGAGCCAACACCGCGGTGCCGACCGCGAACGAAGACGCCGCACAGCTGAAGCTGACGGAAGACTTCCTGAAGAGTGGCGCGCTGACAGTGGATATCTTTGCCCTGTCTCCGGCGCAGGCTCCGCTGAAGCCCGGCGCGACGACGCAGTCGGAACTGTCTACTACGTTTGCGGTCGGAGAAGAAGCCGAGAGCAAAGTGAATGCCGAGAACAGTGGAGAAGTCGCTCCTGTGACTGCGCCGTTGAATCTTGCGCAACCAGCCTTGCGTCGCGGTGATAGGGTGCGAGTGGATGTGGTGGTGCGAACCAAGAAAGTCGGACACTTTTTTCCTGGCGGCACGGTTGATGCCTACGACGCGTGGCTGGAACTGAAGGGTACCGACGACAGGGGGCAGACCATCTTCTGGAGCGGGATGGTCGAGGACAACGGGCATGGGCCGGTAGAAAAGGGCGCGCACTTCTATCGTTCCTTGCAGATCGACGCGCACGGCAATCCCATCAACAAGCGCAATGCCTGGGCGACACGGGCAGTGGTGTACGTGAGGCTTATCCCGCCGGGGGCAGCCGATACGGTGCATTACCGCATGGTCATTCCAGAAAACGTGGGCAACAAGATCACGCTACACGCGCGGCTCTGCTACCGGAAGTTTTCGTGGTTCGGAACACAGTTCTCATTTGCTGGGCAGCCCGATCCGGCTAAGTTGAATGCGGTTACGGCCGACTACGATGATCGTCCTTCTTTATTTACAGCGTCGCTGAGCGGAGTTTCAGCCAAGGAAGAGAAGATTCCCGACCTGCCGATTGTTACGATCGCAGAGAACGAGGTCACGCTGCCGGTGGTTGCGCACAGCGCTCCCGCGGCAGAGCCGAAAACCATTGTCCGCAAAGAAGAATGGCAGCGCTGGAATGATTACGGAATCGGATTGTTCCTGCAGGGAGATTTGAAGGGCGCTGCAGCGGCCTTTCAGAAGGTCACGGAAGCGGATCCGAATAATCCTGATGGCTGGGTGAACATTGGCCGCTGTGCGGTGCAAGAAGGCGACATGCAGCGCGCTCGCGCTGTGTTGGAGAAGGCTCTGGCCCTGTCTCCGAAGTTAGCCCGCGCCAATTTCTTCTATGCCAAGGTGCTGCGCGCAGATGGTAACTATGACGGCGCGGCGGCGCGATTGCGGTTGGTGCTGGCGCAGTATCCACGTGACCGGGTTGCGATCAATGACCTGGGACGCATTCTGTTTCTGCAACGCAGGTACCAGGATGCGGTGAATACTCTGCAGTCGGTGCTGGCGATTGATCCCGAAGATTTACAGGCGCATTACAACTTGATGCTCTGTTACAACGGCCTCGGCCAGGAAAAATTAGCCAAAGAGCACGAGGCGCGCTATATGCGGTTCAAGGCGGACGAGTCGTCGCAGGCGATCACCGGGCCTTACCGCCAGCTTCATCCCGAGGACAACAACGAGCGGCAGGCGGTGCATGAGCATGTTTCTGTTTCTTTGTCGGCGCTCAACTCGAAACATGTAGGGACAGCCGCCTCGGCTGTCCAGTCAGGTACATCCAAGGCAGTATCCGCTGGGGCCTCCAGATAAATGTTCTGCACAACCAGAAAACTGAGTCACAGAGAAAAAATTTAGGGTTTCGCAATTCGAAGTCATCCAGGATTCCTCTGTGTCTCTGTGACTCTGTGGTTGGTAGTTTGTTGGCTGTCGACCACAGGCGAGGCGCAACAGAATCACTTCCGCGACATCACGGCGCAGGCGGGAATCCACTTCACCCACAACAACGGGGCGTTCGGAAAAAAGTGGCTGCCGGAAACCATGGGCCCTGGCTGCGCTTTCATCGATTACGACAACGATGGCTTCCCCGACATATTGCTGGTCAACGCCCAGGATTGGCCGGGGCACGCCAAAAAAGGCGCGACCACGCTGAAGCTCTATCACAATAACGGCAACGGAACTTTCACCGACGTCACGCAAAAGTCTGGCCTCGACATTTCGCTTTTCGGACTTGGAGTCGCAATCGGAGATTACGATAACGACGGCTTCGACGATATTTTTATAACCGCCGTCGGCCAGAGCCATCTCTTCCACAACAACGGCAACGGAACTTTTACCGACGTGACTAAATCGGCCGGACTGTGGGGTCCAAATGAATTTTCGACGGGCGCCGCATGGGTCGATTACGATCGCGACGGCAAACTCGATCTCGTAGTCGCGAACTACGTGCAGTGGTCCGAGCAAACAGATATTTATTGCACGCTCGACGGCTCGCACAAGTCCTACTGCACGCCGGAATCGTATAAAGGAACGTCAGCCCGCCTCTGGCATAATCTTGGCAACGGCAAGTTCGAAGACGCCACCCAGAAAGCAGGACTGTACGATCCCACGTCGAAGGGGCTAGGCGTCGCCGTTTTTGACTACAACAATGACGGATGGCCCGACATCCTGATCGCGAACGACACGCAGCCGAACAAACTTTATCTGAATAAAAAGAACGGCACCTTCGAAGAGCGCGCCGTGCCCGCGGGAATCGCCTTCAGCGAAGACGGCGTAGCCCGCGCGGGAATGGGCGTTGACGCGGTCGATTATGATCGCTCCGGGAGCGCCAGCCTGATCATTACTAATTTTGCCAACCAGATGCTGTCGCTCTACCACAACGAAGGGGACGGCTTGTTTGTGGACGAAGCTCCACGTTCGGAAGTCGGCCACGCTACCCTCGTCACGCTCGGCTTCGGCTGCTTTTTCTTTGACTACGATAACGATGGCTGGCAGGACATTTTCGTGGCCGATGGCCACATTGAAGATCAGATCGAGAGTGTACAAAAGCGCGTCAGCTACGCTGAGCCGCCGCATTTGTTTCGAAACTTGGGCAACGGCAGGTTTAAAGAAGTCACAAACCAAGTTACGGAAAAATCCGGCAACGGCTTCGCCTCTCCAAAAGTGGCGCGTGGCGCGGCTTATGCGGATATCAATAATGATGGTGCACTCGATCTTCTGATGACGACAAACGCTGGTTCGCCGCATCTGTATCTGAACCGTGGCGGCACGAATCAAAGCCTGCGGATAAAGCTAGTGGGGACGAAATCCAATCGCGATGGCATCGGAGCGGTCGTTCGAGTAAGCGCTGGCAGTGACAAGCAGTGGCTTAGCGTAAAGAGTGGGTCAAGTTATCTTTCGCAAAGTGAGCTGGTGTTGACCTTTGGGTTGGGGGCAAAGAATAGAGCCGATGCCATCGAAATCGATTGGCCCAGCGGGCAGGTCGACAAGCTAGCAAATATCGCAGCAGGCCAGACGATAACCGTACAGGAAGCGAAGGGCCAGATTGCTTCGCGGCAGTACGGGAAGAAATAATTCGTGATTCTTCGCCCGTCCGGTCACTCAGATAGAATCATTCCCAAATCCCGATGACCAAGAAGCTAAGCATAGCTTTCACCGCTATTGTTCTTCTCGCGCTACTCGTCGCCCTCCTGGCTGCGACTAATCCCGCCACAGATTCCCAAGAAGCGGCCCATCTTAACAATATTGGCGTCGCCTACATGAACCAGCA
>PLEA01000679.1 GCA_003136335.1 Acidobacteriaceae bacterium
TGAGAACTTATCAGATGGGATGAGAAGGCCGGTCTCCAGCGGGATGCGATACGCTCCCAATGAACGACGCGCTCGATGCTCAAAAAGGAGACCGTCAATGAAGAAGATTAGCACTGTGGCGATCGAAAGAATCCGGATTTTCAAACAGAACCAGCTAACGATTGGTTTGGATCTGGGAGACAGAACCAGCTATTACTGCATTTTGAATGAGGCAGGTGAAGTGATTCTTGAAAACAAACTCCCGACGATGCCCGAAGGAATGGAGGAAGTCTTCGGTAAGATTCCGCGCAGTCGGATCGCACTAGAAACCGGGACGCATTCTCCCTGGGTAAGTCGGCAGTTGACGCAGCTAGGCCACGAAGTGATCGTGGCCCATGCACGCACGGTGCGACTGATCGGGGAGAGTAGCCGAAAAGATGATCAGCGGGATGCCCGGACGCTGGCTCGGCTCGCCCGAATCGATCCCCAGTTGCTCGGTCCGGTGCGCCATCGCAGTGCCCAAGCACACATTCATCTGACGGTGATTCGCGCCCGAGCGGCACTGGTCAGCGCACGCACAGCGCTGGTGAATGCGGTACGCGGGTTGACGAAATCGCATGGCCAGCGACTGCGGAAGTGCGGTACCGAGCAAATAGATCGGGAGATGGCCCAGGGACTGAGTCAGGAGTTGCGGGATATTTTGGATCCGCTGCTTGCGGAAATCGAATCGCTGAACGAACGAATCGCGGAATACGATCGGCGCATCGAGCAAATCGCCAAGGAAGTGCATCCGGAGGTCGCACTCCTCCGACAAGTGAAGGGAGTAGGGCCCCTGATTGCGTTGACCTACATTCTGACCTTGGACGATCCGTACCGATTTCGCCGCAGCCGAGATGCGGGATGTTTTGTGGGGTTGCGTCCCGGGCGCAAGAACTCTGGGAATAGCGAGCCCCAGATGCACATCAGCAAGGAAGGAGACCGTTATCTAAGGACACTGCTGGTGCAAGGCGCGCACTACATTCTGGGCCCCTTTGGAGAAGACAGCGATCTGCGGCGCTGGGGACTCAAGCTCGCCGAGCGAGGAGGGAAGAATGCCAAGAAACGAGCGGTCGTTGCGGTAGCGCGGAAGCTTGCCGTACTGCTTCACAAGTTGTGGGTGAGTGGAGAGGTGTACGAACCACTGCGGAATAGCCAAAAAGCGATGCGCGCCGTGGCCTAGAGTGAAGCGCTCCCCCAAAAACGGGGGATGCTAGGGGTCGACGGAGTTGGCTATCGTCGTTCCTAGACGATCCTGGCTTGAAATTTCTCTGTGAAAAACTGGGAAAAGCAGGAAAAGAGAAAAGGAGCAAAGGAAGGAAACAGGGGAGGAGAGAAAGGAAAAGAGAGAGACGTATCCGAACGGCCGAGCTCAACCGCCGAGATCCGGTGACTGCGCCAAACTCCTGGCCCCAACTCCCCTCCAAAAGATGGGAGCGAGGTCGATAATCAGGTCGCAGCACCGACTGAATTGAGGACGCCCACCTTGCAGCGAGCGAAAAATCGCTCATAACAGACTGCGGATGGAAGGATGGCGACAGAGGCGGCTCGGCTCGAAGGCAAAGAATCCACAGAAGTAAAAACAAAACTGTCTTGACTCACACCGGCCTTCTCATGGAAGGAGTTACGGCGTTGCCGAGCCGAGAATTGTGAGGGCGAGTGCCTAACAGGAGGCCGTTAGTAAAACTGCGCATCTTAGGGTGCGTGGTCCGCCAGAACATTTGGTGGTAAAGTGCGCACAATTCGCACATCGGAGGTTTAGCTCATGTCCGACGAGCAGGCGGTCCACGCGGTAGGCTCGCAGGTGATCGAGACCTGGAACGTTCACGATATGAAGACGTTCGGCGAGCTCTTTAGCGACGACGCGGAGTTCGTGAACGTCTCCGGCATGTGGTGGACGGGCCGCGAACGAATTCAGGCCGAGCATGAAGCGACGCATGCGACCGTGTTCCGCCAGAGCCGCCTCAGCGCAAGAAATATGCGGGTGAAGTTCCTGCGTCCGGATGTCGCGAGCCTTCACGTGCTTTGGGAGTTGACGGGGCTTGCGCTGCCCAACGGGCAGGCGCTGCCGGATCGCAAGGGAGTGCTCGTGTACATCCTCGTTAAGGACGTTGGTGAGTGGCGCATTGCCGTGGGACAAAACACCGACATTGCCTCGCCGCCGATGTAGTTTAAGCCGGTTCACTCCTGATTTACGCGCTAACCGGAAAAGTTCGTACTGGAACCAACATGTCCGGTAATCAGGACTTTGCGGATTATCGCGACGCTACCGCTGGCAAGGCAGCGGCGCGGGGCGGGTGCCGTTTTACTTCTTCCAGCCGGTCTCCACGATTTTCCCGCAGTTGGAACAGCCGCTTTGCCGCTTCTGTTCGTCTGCCTTTGCCCCCGCCTCGGTCGGCTGGACGGCGCAGCCATAATTGCTGCCAGGCTTGAAGTTGTAGCCTTTCTGCGTCAGGTATGCATAAAAGTCGTCGAGAATCGATTGGTCGACCAAGTACCCGCGGCTCGGCAAGTGTCTCAGCCGCGTGGTCTGGAAGACGCCAGTGAGATACGTGTCCATTCCTGGACCTCCTGAAGTCGCGCACATGATGAAGGGTCCGCCCGTGGAGGCCGTAGTGGAAGAGGTCACTGGACCGGACGGCGCGGCGACGTTCGACGTCGCAGCGGGGGCTGCTACGGGCGCGGCTGCCGCCGGCCGTACTGGTGAGGCTGGTGCTGAGGTAGCCGCGGCGGGTGCTACCACGTTGTGGATTGGCGCGGGCGGCGGAGCGGCCGCGGACAAGGTCTGACCGGGCGCGGACGTCCAGTTGACATGAACAACCTCGGCACCAAGCTTCTTGTAATTCGCTTCTGCCGAAGTAACGACCATCTCTTGCTGAGCCGGCGTTCCCGCGAGAGCCTGACAACCGCCGTACGCCTGCGGATCGCTCACGTGATAAGCGGCGACAACGTAATGTTTCCACGCAGCGTTGAGTGTGGTTACGTCCGCATTTGTTAGCATAGGCGTGCTGCTAAAGCGAACGTCCTTGCCGGCGTTCTTCGTGTACAGGATGCAATGATAGGCGTTCGATTGCGCGGAGATGGCGGGGGCCAAAGGGAAAAGTGAGAAAATGAAAAGGATCATTGCAAAGGACGTCTTCATACAGAATCTCCTATTGGGAGCTCCAGCCCGCACAAGATACACCTTCTCTGCGCCCCTATACAAAGGATGTCTGGGCAACCCAATGTAAAATGACGAGCTTCGTCCGCTTCCATAAGCGCGAGGATTCTACCCCTGCGGCGCACAAAGTCCCAAAGGCCGCGGCCTGCCTGAGTGACGCGCTTACCGGAAAAATAAAGCGATACTTCAAATGGACGGTAATCCGACTAACAGCTTGTTGAANNTTTCAACAAACTGCTAATCAGGAGTTGACCGGCGATCCTGCCGTGGTGGCCGACTTGAACAATAGCCAACCTAGAAATATAGTGGCTGAGTTCTGACATGAACGACGCTGCGGATTGAGTCAAAGGGATCATGAACAAAAAGGGCGTTGTTGTATATCTTTGCATCGCCTTCTTGGGAGCCTGGGGGCTTTGGTTGGCAGCATGGATCGTCGCTTACCGCGTGTTCCACATTTCGGCTTCGAACCCTCTGTTTCAGATCGGGTTGCTACCCGGCGGTTTTATGCCGGCGGCCGCGGCGATCATTGTCCGCAGTCGGGTAACACGCGAGGGATTCTCTGACGCCGGTTTGCGGCTTAACTTCAGGACAAGCTGGAAACACTACTTGTTTGCGGCATATCTCTTGCCTCTTGCGGTCGTTGGAATAATTGTCGCACTCGCCGTGCTTCTCGGAATCAGCCAACCAGACTTCTCGCTGCATCGATCATTCGCCGCACTCTTGCCGCACTTGAATCTTTCCTCCTTGCGAATAACCCCGACGCTTTGGGCGATTTTGATTCTCCAGATGACGATCGAAGGTGTTCCTCTTGCCACCCTTATCACTTGGGGCGAAGAGTTTGGATGGCGAGGCTATCTCCAGCCCCGCCTTTTCACAGAGCGCCCAATTCTCGCGGCCGTAGTCACCGGTTTGATCTGGGGCTTCTGGCACTACCCACTCATCATTCTTGGGTACGAACACTATGAAAGCACAGCCGTTGGGCTCTTGATATTTCCCATATGCACCATCATGCTCTCGATCATTTTCGGGTGGCTACGGTCGGAGACGGGCAGCATATGGTCGAGCAGCGTTGCGCATGGTGCCAC
>PLEA01000260.1 GCA_003136335.1 Acidobacteriaceae bacterium
GGCCTCCGATACACCACCCCACCCTTCATCACAAAATCCACTTTCTCCATTACCGAAACATCGCTCACCGGATCCCCCGGCACCGCCGCAATGTCAGCCAACTTCCCCGACTCAACAGTCCCCAGCAAATCCTGCATCCCCAACAACTCCGCCGCCGTCACCGTCGCCGCCCGGATCGCCTGTGCCGGAGTCATCCCAAACTTCACCATCGACGAAAACTCCTTCGCCGGATTGATCTTCCAGTCAAACCCGCCCGCATCCGTCCCAAACGCAATCTTCACTCCCGCCTTCATCGCCCGCCGAAACGTCTCTTCATGAATCTGAATCATCTTCACCCACACCGGAGCCCCTGCCGCTGCCCGCCCCTGCGCCACATATTCCCCCACAAATATTGTCGGCACATAAAAAATGCCGCGCGCCGCCATCGCCTTCAAATCTTCCTCCGCAATGTAATTCCCATGCTCGATCGTATCCACCCCGGCCTCCACCGAATTGTGCACCCCATTCAGCGCCATCGCGTGCGACGCAACTTTATGCCGCTCGCGGTGCGCCTCATCCACAATCGCCCGCAACTCGTCCAGCGTGAACGTCGGAATATCGTCCAGCACTCCATCCTCCCGCACGCGATACGTCCGGTCGCTATACACCTTGATCCAGTCCGCTCCGTGGCTGATCTGTTCTCGCACCGCCTGCCGCGCGGCGTCCGCTCCGTCCACCAATTGCACTCCATGCGGCACCATTATCCCCGGCGCATATCCCTGCAGCGGATACGCTCCCGTCACGTCCAGAGCCCGCGTCGCCACCTGCATCCGCGGCCCCGGAATCACTCCGCTGTTGATCGCCTTCTTCACATCCGCGTCCGCATATCCCGCGCCTTCGGTCTCCACATCGCGAATCGACGTGAACCCATACTCCAGCGCCCGCCGCGCATTCACCGTCGCCAGAATCGTCCGATACTCCGGCGACTGCTTCAGCAGTTGCTCGTCATAGTCCGAAGCCGTAATGTCTCCCTGCAACAAAATATGCGTATGCGTATCGATCAGCCCGGGAAGACAAGTTTCCCGCGACAGATCAATCACCTCCGCTCCAACAGGCGCGCTGGTCGCAACCTCCTTGATCTTCTCTCCCTCAATCACGATCACAACATTCTTGCGCAACGAATCCCCGCGCCCGTCAAACAAACTCCCACACCGCAGCGCCCAGACTTTAGGTCCCGCCACAGTCTGTCCAAAAAGGGAAGCACCAAACAAAAGAAGAAAAAACGCGGCAACGCCACAAGATTCTCTGCGAATCAAGGAAGCCTCCTAACGTGCAACCTAAGACCCAAGACCTAAAACCCAAGACCAACAGCAAGAACGGGCAACTGACAATTGGCAACCGGCAACTGCCTTTCTGCATTTCCTGTGCACGCCCTGTGGACAATCCCGGCTGCCCACTCTAGCAGATTTTCCTCGCTCCCCTTCCTCTGCACGAAAACTGCCGTCATCCAGCGGAGCAATGACACATTGCTAAGCATTTTCGTGAACCCTGCCGATGCGCGAAAATTCGTGGCAGCTTTTTTCCTCAACTGCACCAAAAATACTGAATTGACCCGCGCCCATTTCGCCCGTACAGTCACTTCAATCTCATAAAAACTTCTTGATTATTCCAGCCTGGTAAGCCTGTCTGGAGCGCACTCAACCAATCTCACCCAGCAAGAAACGCATTCGGGGCGCCGCCACATGAAATCAGAAGAATGGAAGTCCTACCGCACACGCTTCCTGGTCAATGCCAAACAACTCAATTCCACTCTCAGTTTTGTCGACCATCTCGGCCGCCAGCATCGCGGTCGCAAAGGCGACTACCTCGTTGAATCTTCCGACAGCGTCGTCAGCATCGCCCCGCGCCGCATCTTCGAGGACATTTACGTTCCTATGGCCGTGCAGCACGAATCTGGCAGAGCCGAAACGCCACTCCGAGAAACCCGAGTCCCAGAAACCCGGGTCCCACAAGCAATGACGTGCACATCGGGCGACCCCAACCTCGACCTCCGACGGTTTGAGTCGCTCCAGATCGAAGAGATAATGCGCAGCAAGCCGCCGATTGGTCGGCAGCGTATCGACGACACACCAACGGTTAGATTACCGCAGCCCTGTCGGGACCGCCGCTCGTCCCCCAATCGAATCGGGCTGATGGGACCCTTCGCGTTGCGGTTAGGATCGACTGCCCTCCAGCCGCGCAGCGGCGAAAGCATGCAGTCCACAACTTGCCCTGCCTTAAATGTGGAAAACCGGGTCCCCAACTCCGCACCAAGCCCGTCATTGTTAGGGATACAACCTGTAGTGTTTCTCTCTTGACAGGCACAACCAGCGGGAGTAACTTTGCAATCCCAAGCACGAATTCCGCCTCACGGGAATGGGACGGAATTCCCGGGCAGTAAAGACGTAACGAAGGAAAACTCTGCGGTACGGCCCAGCCAGAGGTGACTCGGCGCTCTCCGCAGACAACAAAAGGATCAGGCGCCTGGGCTTCCAGATCCGTAAGCCCAGCGCCCGAAACTTTAAACGCAAGCTCAACCTTCAGGTTTTCCGGAGGCCGCACGCCGGATGCCGGAAGCCGATTCAGTGCGGTGGCCGTTCCCCGATCCTCCCCCGGGGAACGACAACGGAGAGTGCTACACGCAATCCTGTCGGCCGGCGATAGGGACTTCCCTTTCGCCGACGCGGCAGCAAAAACGCAGGAGCCCGCAATGGAAGGTTTAACCCGACTCGTCTCAGAATCTCTGGCGCGCCACGGTTTTGATCGTCCCCTGGACTATCGTCGCCTTCACTGGTCGCGCTGGTTCCGCTGCGAATCCCATCACAGCCTGCTGTTCGTCCCCAGCAAGCCCGGCGTCTTCGCCCTGGCCGAAGAAATCATGAATCTGGAACCCGGCCATGTGGGGACAGCCGCCCCCGGCTGTCCAGCCGAGCAGAGCTCGGCAAGATCGGTGTGGGACGGGTCTGTGTGGGACCGGGGCTCAGACCCGGTCAGGCCGAGCGAAGCTCGGCTGGATCTATCGAGCAGTCGGGAAGGGCACGACTTCAGTCGTGCCGTAAGCACGACCCACTCTGTTGCGGCTTCAGCCGCTGAGGGAACAGCCGAGGGAAGTAATCGCATTGACTCGATTCGCCGCATGCTCGCCGTCACCCAATTCTTTGAAGACGACGACATGGCCTTCGTCCTCGACCGCATGTTGTCGCGCCAAAATCCCATGCGCGCCCGGCTAGTCTCAGGCCGCTACTTTGTCCGCTTCGTCGTCATCGACGACCAAACCCAGCGCCGCACCATCTGCAACGCCCTCAATCAATGGATGGTCTCCGCCGCCGAAAAAGCCACCGGCATCGGCTCCGACTTCGTCACTTCCCTGGAACTGACTCCCGCTACCGAATACGTTCCACCGTCGAATGCCGTGCAGCCGATCCTGTTCAATAATGAAAGCGCAGATGTGGCGCTGGCGCCCACGCCCGCGTCTGCCAGCGCCATAGCCCATGCAGCTGCCCCGCAGCTAGACTCCGGAGCCGCCACCAACATTCACTGTCCCCCGTTTCCCTCCGGTTTCTGACCGGAGAGTTTTGGGTTGGCGTACGCTTCAGCGCTTCAACCACTGATCTTTGCAAGTGGATATTGTAAGGAAGAGACTGATGAAATCCCCGCGAATTCAGCCCCGAGGGGCGGCATATGTTAGCCCAGGACGTAAGTCCTGGGTAGGTCAGAAAAAGAGGAACGAGTCCCGTAGGGACGTCACCGTTGATGCCGGCTATAGGGCCAGAATATTTGCGATGTTTGCGCTAATCCACGCGACCGGGGTGGCATTGATTTCGTACAGTCGCATTCGTAACACAGAACTGGGGCACGATCAAAGGAGAAAGGCCATGGCAATCGCATCTGGTAGCACGCAATCACGCTTTACGTCCGGTAATGAATGGCTAATATGGCGTTCGGATTGGGAACGCGGTCGGCAGGAAATTGCGGCACGCAATGAGGGTGAAAGCGTAGCATTCCAAGGTGCGCTCGCCGCGGGTGATGAACACTCTAAGCCGGAGGCAAAGGGTCAGAGGCGAGACGGCATCGAGAATGTCTACAGTGTCACGCTGAATGACCAGGAGACGGGGCTAAGCTTCCGAACCGGCATCTACGGCTACGGGCCGACTCGGCCGATGACCGAGGCCGACAAGCAAGCCCACTTTCTAAAGCAGATAGAGGCCGCGATCGTCGCCAGAAGACAAGGGAATTGAACGCTTGCATCTGAAGAATAACCAGCCCCGAAGGGGCGAAAGACCCGATCTTTGAAACACCCGGAACCACCCGATTCCCCGCCCTGGCCGGACGCCCTGAATCGGCGCAACACCGCATCGAATCTAATACTTGGAGAGCCCAATGCCAGAACTCAAGACCGAATTCACGACCCCCGCAATCCAGAACCCCAAGAAGAAGCCTTCCGGCCTCTCCTTCCGCCGCTTCTTCACCAAGCCCGGCGTCTCTCCCTACAACGAAGTCGAATGGGACCTCCGCCTCGCTCAGATCACCGACGCCCAAGGCAACGTGATCTTCGAGCAAAAGGACGTCGAAGTCCCCAAAGACTGGTCCATGACCGCCACCAACATCGTAGCCAGCAAATACTTGCACGGAAAAATCGGCACCCCCGAGCGTGAAACCGGAGTCCGCCAGCTCGTAGCCCGCGTCGCCGAAACCATCCGCGACTGGGGCATGGCGCAAGGCTATTTCAAGACCGCTGAAGACGGCGCCACCTTCCACGACGAACTAGTCCACATCCTAGTCCGCCAGTACGCAGCCTTTAACTCCCCCGTCTGGTTCAACGTGGGATGCGATCGCATCGAGCCCAAGTCCGACGGCCGCAGTTGGCACTGGAACCCACAAACCCAGCAAGTAGAATTCGGCGTTACCGGATACTCCAAACCCCAGTGCTCCGCCTGCTTCATCAACTCGGTCAAAGATTCGCTAGACTCAATCCTCACGCTAGCCAAAACCGAAGGCATGCTCTTCAAGTGGGG
>PLEA01000353.1 GCA_003136335.1 Acidobacteriaceae bacterium
TCAGCGAGTTTTCGAAGATGCCGAATCCGCAGTTGCAGCCCGTGCAGGTGGATGAGATTCTGCGCGGAGTCGTGAAGCTGTTCCAGGCGCAACTGCAGGCTCCGGGACGCGAGCCGATCGCCTGCAAGCTGGAGTTGGATGAGAATCTGGGGACGATCGCCGCCGATCCGGATTTGCTGCACCGTGCGCTCTCAAACCTGGTACTCAATGCGATGGATGCATTGCCCAAGGGCGGGACGCTCACGCTGCGTACCAGGCGCGTCGATGGAAAAGTCATGATCGAAGTTAGCGACACTGGGACTGGGATGACGCGTGAGGAGTGCGAGCGGATATTCACTCCTTATTACACCAGCAAGCAGTACGGCACCGGCCTGGGACTGGCGATCGTGCAGTCGGTGGTCAGCGATCACCGCGGAAGAATCAGCGTGCAAAGCGAGCCCGGGCGGGGGGCGACATTCGTGATCGAACTGCCGGATAATCTTGAGGCGCTACAGAAAGTTCCCGCAACGCAAAACGCGGGCGACAAGACCCGATCATTTCGCGGCTGAAATAGTGAGGAGGGCGGTTGCCACTCAAAGCGCATCTCTTGATCGTCGATGACGAAGCCAACACCTTGGCCTCGTTGTCGCGTGCATTCCGTTTAGCGGGACACGAAGCCACGGTGTGCGACAACGCGGCAAAGGCTCTAGAACTGGCGAAGGCGCAGAATTTTGATCTGATTCTCTCTGACGTGGTCATGCCCGGCAAAGACGGCCTGAGTCTGCTGGAAGATTTGAAACGGCAGGGGGTGACGTCGCCGGTCGTCATGATGTCGGGGCAGGCGCACATTGAAATGGCAGTGCGGGCGACACGACTGGGCGCGCTCGACTTCCTCGAGAAGCCGATCTCCAGCGACAAACTGATGCTCACCGTGGATAACGTGCTCAAGCTGCAACGCCTCGAGAGCGAAAACCGGCAACTCCGCCAGCGACTCGGCAAGCACGAAATCGTGTGGAAGGGTGAAGCCATGCGGCGCGTGATGGCCCAACTGGAGCGCGTGGCAGCCAGCGAGTCACGCGTGTGCATTTTCGGCGAGACCGGGACCGGCAAGGAACTGATCGCACGAACCATTCACGAACGAAGCCCGCGCGCTACGGGACCTTTCGTGACACTAAATTGCGCGGCCGTGCCGGCCGAGTTGATCGAATCCGAACTCTTCGGACATGAGAAAGGTTCGTTCACCGGTGCGTCAGGGCGCCACATCGGTAAGTTCGAGCAGGCCGACCAGGGAACGATTTTTCTCGACGAAATCGGCGACATGCCCCTGAACATGCAGGCCAAGCTGTTGCGCGTGCTGGAAGAAGGCGAAGTAGAGCGCATCGGCGGCGACAAAACCGTTACCGTAAACGTCCGCGTTGTGGTGGCGACGCATCGCGATCTGGAAGCCCGCGTACGTGAGGAGAAATTCCGGCAGGATCTATTTCACCGCATCCACGTTTTTCCGTTGCTGCTTCCCCCCTTGCGCGAACGGCGTGACGATATCCCTGCTCTGGTGGAGCATTTCGTTGCACAGGTGTGCGCGCAGAACGGGTGGAAACCTGTGCCGTTTACGGAGGACGCGATGGAAGCCCTGCAGTCTCACCCGTGGCCGGGCAACGTTCGCGAATTGCGCAACATGATCGAGCGACTCATGCTGCTTGCCACCGACGGTCATGTGGATATGGCAACTGTACAACTGGCGCTGCCTAAGACCTCTCACGGAGCCGGGGTTGCAGCCGCTGCCACTGGATCCGGCGCACTCGCCGAGCGTGTACAGTCGTTCGAGCGTGAAGTGATTCTCGCCGAACTGAAGCGCAGCCATCAGAACATGAGCCTGGTCGCAAAAACACTGGGTCTCGAGCGCAGCCACCTGTATAAAAAAGCGGAACAACTGGGGATCGATCTGCGCGCGATGCGTCGCGAGCAAGAACCGCAAGACTGACCTCCGGTCACGCCTCACTTTCAATAGCGGTCGCAACAGACCGGGCGGCCTGCCTCTTCAAATCGCCGGCGAGCAACTGGTGAAACAACTGCTCCCCCGCCTCGCGCCGCACAGCCAGCCGGCCGGCTCCGTAAGCTCGCGACTTCAATCCGCATTGAACATCTTCGCAAATGCCCAGATCTTCATCCTGCACGCGGTCGCCGACATTTACCGACTCGTTGTTGTGCACGCGGCGCGCAGCGCTCACGTCGCTGAAATAGAAATCGAAGATCACGGTGCAATGATCGGCATCTACCGGGACAACATAGTTCGTGTCCATGTATCCCTCGTAGCAATTGATCATCAGGTTCGGATATTGCCAGAAATACCGGGCGCGATCACCCTTGCGCGTCGTCCCGGTAGAGGCATCTTCGTCAGAAGCCACCAGCGGGCTCGACTGCAGGCAGTAACGATCTTCGTTCTCAATGGTGTACTGCTTGTAATCGAGCACGGAGCTCAGCCCCTTGTGCAGGTGGGGCACATGATATCCGCCGTCGAGATAGTTATCGACGTAGACCTTCCAATTGCAATGGATGTCATAAGTCCGGCGGTCGAAGGAGTGGAGTTTGCTGATGCCAAGCGGAGCAACGCGCTTCACCAGACCGCCAAGGAATTCTTGCAACGGCGCGGCTTGGGGATCGAGGTTCACGAACACGAAGCACTCCCAAGTTTCCACCCGGATCGGAACCAAACCATTTCGAGCGCGATCAAAGTTTTCCACTCCCTCGAACTCCGGCATGCCTTTGAGCGATCCGTCCAGCCCGTATTTCCAGCCGTGATAAGGACATTGCAACATCGCCGCTTGACCGCAAGGCTGGGTTACGACGGCCGCGGCGTGGTGCCGGCACACGTTGTAGAAAGCGCGCAACGTGCCGTCGCTTCCGCGCACAACGACAATCGGTTCTCCCGCAAGCCGCGTGGCAACAAATTCTCCTGGCTTCTGCAACTGGTCGGTACGCGCGACAAGCTGCCAAGTCCTGCTGAACACGCCAAGTCGCTCCAGTTCTGCAATGCGCGGGTCGACATACCAAGGGGCCGGAATAGTCGAGGCCTCGGAAAGCGCGGCCTGATCGTTGTAGCTGGAGAGAATCTGTTCGATTGAGGATTGCACGTTTTGCTCTCGAATGAATACTCCGAACTTCAAAGTCCATACTACCGCAATGCGAGAACATCCCATGCTTTGAAGTCAACTGCCTCAAGGCGCAGACCGATCGATCAAGCACACCATTGACCGCGCATTCTTAACACATCGCCCCGGGATCTCCCCGTGGAAAAATGAACAACTTACGTCGGTCCCAGTACTACGATCACGACAATGTTGAAATGTGGGGCCAGAAAACATTCAGGCGAGTCGCAAGCAGTCTGATGGTTGCGGGCCGCATCGAGCGCGGCGCGCACTTCTTCGAAAGGATCGAGAGAAAAACTAGCCAGCTTTTCGCACGCCTGGTTCCTCCGCGTGCACCAGCGGCACGTCAACCAGATGCTCGAACAAAAACCACACCTGCAGTTCGTTGGCACGTAGTACACCGCTGACGACCATATCGTTGGTGCCGTCATCGCCCAGCTGGGAAGCGCGGCGCGCCAACTGCCGACAGTGACCGATAATGATCTGATGCGCATCCAGCAGTCGGGAGAGCTGGACAGGCACTTCCTCCCTGCCGCGCGGTGGACGTTCGATGCGTGTAGTCTCGGCGACGTCGGCGGCCATGGCCAGCGAAACTCCACCGAGCAACTGGATCCGCTCAGCAATCTCGTCGACGATCTCCACCTGTTCCCCATAGTGCTTGTCGAACAACAGATGAAGCTGATAGAACGTCGGCCCGGCAACTTGCCAATGCGACTTTTTGTAGAGATCGCGTAATGTCATGGTATCGGCGAGCAAAAGATTTAATTGCTCGGTCATTTCAAGTCGTACGGGCTCTTCCAGTTCGAGCGGCAGGCCATGCGAGACGGTGCCGTAAGCTTGAATCTCCCCGGCACGCTGATGAATGCGGGGCTGTGCGTTGATTGGGGTTTGACGGGTGGGAAGTTCTTTCTTCGCCATAAGGGCAACCTCCTGTGTTCAGCAACCAATATTAGCTGAGATTCGTGAACTTGGAGAGCGTGATCGGCACAACCCAAACAATGTCGCTTTGATGTCCGCGCTCTTCAAGGGGATGGTACAGATGGGGTGCTGCGGATAGGGTGCGACGGTTTTCGTACACGTTGTAGATCTAGCGAGCACACGAATCTCGATGGAGGAGAACGCTACAAGACGTCATTCCGGAAACGTCCAACTGCGCGACGACGGTCGTTCGCAAGGTTTGACGGCACTCCGGGCGGTTGCTATGATCGAAATGCGGGGTGGAGCAGTCTGGTAGCTCGTTGGGCTCATAACCCAAAGGTCGAAGGT
>PLEA01000186.1 GCA_003136335.1 Acidobacteriaceae bacterium
AAGATGAGGGTGCATACCGTGACCGCTACTGCGCCGACGACCGAGTTGACGAAGAATACCTCCTGCTTATGCGCACGAAGATAATAGGCTTCTGAAGAGATGATGACATTTACGATCATGTAAAGCAGCAAAATCCCGAGAGAAAGCGGGTCGAGTAGACGCTGAGCAAAACTAAAATGTCGCGAATTCAGGTAGATGCATCCAAGCCAAGCTGTCAGAGCCCCCGCGAGGGCGACGGTAAAGGATTGCCGGAGCGCCTGAAAGAATGTTCGATCTAACCGTCGATACTCCTTGCGAGCGATCAGGGTTCCAAAGGGCGCAGATTTTGTGCTCACCCAGGAAACGGCGATGGCCTGAATCGCATTTGCCAGACTGAGAGACATTCCCATCCTGCCCGCTTCCACGGGACCACGAAATGCAAACAGGACCGGATTGAAAATCCAAAACAGGAAGTACCCAGAGAGCCAGCTTACGGCAATTCTCCATTGGAATGGCCAGACTTCGTGATTCCATCGGATTCGATGCGTTCCCGCGTGATGCCTCAGTAGTCCGAGCAACAATTTGCGCTTCCCAGTCAGCCACACAAGTGAGGCGGACGCCATTCCGAAGAGCATCATCGATGGCGCGAAGAGGCCGTGATGGTTTATCAGAACGATCCAAGCCAGCAGGCTTCCCGTCGCCGACTGCATGAACCGAAGACGCGCAACTTCCGGAACATATCCGCAGCCTTCCAAAAAAGACAGGAACGGGTCAATCTGGAAGTTGAGTGCTACCATCAACGCCGCAGAACACCAGGGAAGCTGCCAAGAAACAGTTTGCCCCGCATGCTGGTGCGTGGAAAAGAAATAAAAGCCGACCGGGAGCAATGTCACGGCCATAACGACCGCAGCCACCGAATACCAGCGAACTGACTTTTGAATGACGGACGCCAGCCGGGCGTGGGCAATTGGGTCTCCGCTGATTTCATAATCACTCGAGATAGAGAGTTCGGCTCGCTCGTGGCTCGCCAACTGCAGAATCACAAAGGAGAAACCCAGCTCAAAAACGATCTGCAGAGCGACTAAGCTCCCAAACGTGTAGTAATATCCCTGCTGAGCGGGAGAAAGGAATCGTGCGATCAGGGCAACGGTGACAAGGCCGGCCGCACTAGACCAGAATCTCGCAAGGACCGTGAATCCCACCGCCCGATCAAGCCCGAGCACCATGCGTATCCAGTGACGAATACGTGCAACACCAGATGCATTCAATTGGAGAGGCGCCACTTCCGGCAAACCCTCAGACATTCAACGCCCTCCCGAAGCGAGACGGCAACTCGCCCGCCCGGAGATGTAGTAGGCTAATAGGCAATCTGTGGAAGTGGGAATACGCAGCGTAAGCAGTGGCAAAGACGATACCTGGAAAGACGTTACCTGGTACGACCGAAAAAAGAGTTCCCCCGGAGGTCTGCGCAAAGCTTGATTAAGGGTCGACCCCGGGCAGTCGCATTCGGCGTCAACTCTCGCGTTACAGGATTATAGCGTGCCTCGCCGTCGACTGCGCCGCCTCAGGGAGCAGCGGTGCGTGAAAGCAGCCAAATCCGCTCAGCCTCATGCGACCGCCACCCTAAGTGCTTTCAGAGCGTACGTCAAATGATCTCCCGTGACAGGAGAACGGTTTTCCAGTAAACAGGAAGTCGAAGCTTGAATTGCGCGAGGAGAAATCGTGGGCGAGTGCAGGAACTGTGGAGCACAGGTAACGAGGGATCTCGGATTTATCGGCGCGATCGCCCCATTCTTTCTGAAACGAGTGCTGAACCTTGAGTATAACCTTGCCCCTTCTGGGCATCCGCTGAAGCGCTTTCTGCGGAGAATCGGGTTCTTGTCTAAGAGCTTTCAGAAAATCTATGGAAAATCCGTCCTTGTCGAGATCGAGATTTGCACATCCTGCTTGTTTATCCAGACAAAGATACCCTTTCCGGACGAGGCGATTGGAAGGCTTTATTCAGATTACCGCTCTGATTCCTATAACCAGGAGCGGATTCGGTACGAACCCGAATATGCGGCGTTAGCTCCCCAGGTTGGCAGTTGCACTCAGGAGATTCAGGCCCGTAAAGTTGGCCTCACTCGGTGGTTGACAGGGAAATTAGACGTCGAAAGCAATTTTTCGATGCTTGACTACGGCGGAGCGGATGGAAAGTTTCTACCAAACCTGCGAGGAGAGAAATACGTCTTTGATATTTCCGATATCGCGCCGGCCGAGGGAATCATAAGAATCAGAGACGAATCGGGATTGGGTTCGTACTCCTACGTCCAACTCGCTCACGTACTGGAACATGTGCCCTATCCCCTTCTTTTGACCAGGAAAGCCGCATCTTTTCTCAAGGACTCAGGTTATCTTTACATCGAAGTTCCACAGGAGTTGAGCGATGAGGTGACGACCCGACTCGCGAATGGGGACAAAACGATCCGATTGGACATTCATGAACATATAAACAGGTACTCTGTAAAATCGGCAACTGAACTTTTGCGATCAGCGGGTCTTTCGCTGGCGGCGATCCAGTCGGAGGTGATGGATCTTGGCTGGGTCAAGGCAACGATTGTTAGGGCGCTTGGCAGGAAATGCTGAACGTCCAAACGATTCGGAATTCTCTGCGTCCGCCTCACAGCCGAGCGCAGTCACATCTTCTCGTACGCGCTGATTTGGTTCCCCGTGAACTCCGCCATATCATCGCCTCGTTTCCAAGCGCGGTACCACGCAATCGTCCACTCCAGCGCCGCCTCGATCCTGAGCCGTGGTTGCCATCCGAGTTCGACGCGAGCCTTGCTGGCATCCAGCCTGAGAATGTGATCCTCGTGCACGCTGGGAATAGAATCGCGGATCCAGGACGCGCCGTTGCCCCATGACTGCACGAGCTTGGTCGCGATGCGTTCGACCGGCCAGACGACCTCGTCGCTCGGTCCAAAGTTGTAAGCAGAGGCAAACCGTGCATGTTGTGCGAGGAGTGCCTGGGCTAGCATCATGTAACCGTGCAGAGGATCGAGCACGTGTTGCCACGGACGGATGGCATTCGGGCGCCGGATCAGAACCGGCTGTCCGCAGCTGAACCCGCGGACCAGGTCCGGAATGAGTCTGTCCTCGGACCAGTCACCTCCGCCAATGACATTGCCGGCGCGNNCCGCCAAGCGGATCCGTCTCACGATACGGCCAGATCCATTCCTGATTCTGGTAACACTTGTCAGTCGTGACACACACGACTGCGCGCACGCTCGAAGTCTTGCGGATAGACTCCATCAGGTGCACGGTACCCATGACGTTCGTGCCATATGTACCCACCGGGTCGGCATACGAGCGCCGAACGATCGGCTGTGCCGCCAGATGAAAGACGACTTCCGGCTCAAACTCCGTCATCGAGGCTTCGAGCTTGGCATAATCGCGCACGTCGCCGCGAACGTCATCAACGACCGCACCCACGGACGCGAGGTTGAACATGTTGGGTTCGGTGCAAGGGTCGAGGGCGTACCCTCGAACCTTCGCGCCCAGTTTACGCAGCCAGAGCGCGAGCCAACTGCCCTTGAAACCAGTGTGACCGGTTAGAAAAACACGACGACCCTGCCAGGGTTTCACCAGCTCTTCCAGAGTGCTCTCCCTCCCGCCAGGTCTGCTTCAGCCCCGCTCATTAGGCAGAGTAACAATTGCCAGAATCAACGGTACCGGATGCATGCACCTGCCTCATCATAAGCTATCCGCAGAGCAATCCAGCACTCCGCAAACAGCTTGAATGATATGATTTTGAATACTCTCTCGCGAACCTATGACGGATACCGCGGCCCAGCTACGCAGGCAGATTCTAGACTTAACTGCTCGATACTGGTTGGAATCATCCCACCCGGGAGATTTTATCCCCGCGGTTTCGCCTGTTCCCGTGTCCGGCAAGGTGATCGACGGATCCGACGTGAGCGCGGTGGTGGATTCAGCTCTCGACGGCTGGTTTACGACAGGCCGATTCGCGGAAACTTTCGAACGGAATCTGGCACGGTTTGTCGGCGTCCGTTCCGCGTCGCTGGTCAACTCGGGTTCTTCGGCCAATCTTGTTGCCCTGAGCGCTCTGACTTCGCCAAAACTCGGCGATCGACGGCTAAACCCAGGCGATGAGGTCATTACCGTCGCCGCAGGTTTTCCGACGACGGTGAACCCAATTTTCCAGAATCGTCTGGTGCCAGTTTTTGTGGACGTCACTGTTCCGGGATATGAGATTGATGTGCGCGAACTGGAGGCGGCGCGCAGCGACCGGACAAGGGCCGTGTTCGTCGCCCATACTCTGGGAAACGTCTTTGATCTCGATGCAGTCAGTGCCTTTACGCGTAAGCATAATCTCTGGCTGATCGAAGACTGCTGCGATGCACTCGGATCGACCTATAAGGGACGCAACGTCGGAACATTTGGCGACATCGCCACTTTGAGCTTTTATCCTGCGCACCACATCACCACCGGAGAAGGCGGAGCCGTCCTTACCGATAAGCCGGCTTTGCAGTTGCTTATTGAGTCCTTTCGCGACTGGGGTCGCGATTGCTGGTGCGACCCCGGCAAGGACAACACCTGTGGCAAGCGTTTTGACTGGCAATTAGGTTCCTTGCCGTGCGGCTACGATCACAAGTACACCTATTCGCATATCGGATATAACCTGAAGGCCACAGATATGCAGGCTGCTCTCGGAGCGTCGCAACTCACCAAGCTGCCTGGGTTTATTGCGCGCCGGAGGGTGAACTTTCATCATCTCAAGACGGCGTTGACCGGGCTGGAGGAGTATTTGATATTGCCAGAAGCGACAGCGCACTCCGACCCGTCATGGTTTGGCTTTCCCATTGGCGTGCGCGAGGATGCGCCATTTCGGCGCGAGGATCTGATTCGCGCGCTGGATGCGAACAAAATCGGTACGCGCCTTCTTTTCGGTGGCAATCTCCTGCGGCAGCCTGCCTACCAGGATTGCGCGTATCGCGTGGCCGGAGAGCTGCGTAACACGGACTTTGTGATGAATAATGTATTTTGGGTTGGCGTATACCCGGGACTGACGCCGCCAATGCTCGACTTCGTGGCCCAGACAATCACTGGATTCATCGCGCAGTCCAAGGCTCGACCGGGAAAGAAACAGCCGACACTCGCACAGCTTGGCTAAGAGATTAAGAAACGGAGACTGTACCGAGAATCTCATCGACATACATCTAGACGCTTGTTGCGGTAGCGCCCTCAGGAGTGTGCCAGAGTCGTCGGTACTTTCGAGATTTGTACGTCGACCATACCAGGCCGACAACCAACAAAGCACTCGCCTCCAATTCAGTCTCTTGGATCGAGCCCGCACGCTGGGTGTCCAACGCATCGTCGTCGTGGATGACGGTCTGGGGCGTACGGGTTCGGGTTTGGTCAATCGTTCGGGCTTCCGACGCTTGGCCGCGGAAGTATCTAGCGGCGAAGTAGCGGCCGTATTTTGTGTTGAGCGTCGCGATTAGCGCGCAACGGTCGTGCCTGGCATCATCTGATTGACTTATGTGGCCTGGAGCGGCGATCAGGCGGGATCGCATAGCAAACGACATCCCAACCTTCGAGGTCATGCGGCCGCAAATGGAAACAATAATCCGGACTCAAGTCATGGATGAACAGAGGGATGTTCCAGAGGTCGGACTGCTTATGATAGGCACAAATGGCCAAAATCGGCGCGTTCTTCCGGATCAATTCTCGTGCTCCGGCAAGTGTGTCGAGCTCTGATCCCTCGATATCCATTTTTATGAAACTGACGGGCACGTCGAGTAGCATGGAATCCAGTGCCACGCATTCGACCTCGCAGCCGCCATTGCCGATCTTTGAGGCCACTCCCTTTCCTACGTCCATCAATACGCGCCTGTTCGTTTCTCCCGTTGCAGCTTGGTGTGTAGCGATGCGTTCGCGCGTCTTGCAGGGCATGGAATCCACTCTCGCGGCGAGTTTGACATAATTCTCGGGATCGGGCTCAAAGGCGACGGCGCCTCTGAAGGAATGTGCAGTCTTTTTAAGAAAGAGATCTAGAGTGTCGCCGTCAAAAGCACCACAATCGACCAACACCTCATCCGCGCGGAGACGGAAGAGTTCCTCCCTAAAATAGGCGTCCCCCTGAACCGGGCCCGGCAGTGACGCGAAATCTCCCAGCAAACGGAAGCGCATTTGAGCGAGGAATTCCCGACGCGACGCATCATCCGCCATTAAGCATAGTGCCTGACGGACTCGGTCAGCCGGCGCGTGCACGCGATGGGGGAGATCGTGCATGTAGTGAGGCAGAAGCGAGTCAGAATATTTCCAATACAATGGAAGAAACGGCACAACAGTCTTGCATCCGAGCTGACGCAACTGCCCCACCCGCGCTGCCATTCGGTCGCTGCCTCCTGCGCGCCATATTGTGACGACAAACGTAGCTCGATTCCCGTAAAGCGTTACTCCTTCGGCAGGGCTCAATACAGGGATTCCGTTCAGATCCTTGCCCCATAATGCGTTGTTGTTATCGACGAAACACAAAGGTTCAATTCCAAGCTTGCGCAAACCGGTCAATGTACGCTGCCCAAGATTGCCGGCACCGAACAGGACAATCCCCTCAGCATTTAGATCACCCAACGCCGCCGTTACGGCGGCTTCACGTTCTCGCGCGCCTTCGGCTCCTTCGGATAGGAGTGCCTCAAGTTCATGATCAAAATCTGTCGACGTTTTACTCACAGAATCTCTCCTCTCCAGAGGCTACGAAGCCACGTCTACCAGCAAGTGCGTCCACCATCGATCACCAAGTTAGCTCCGGTCATGTATGAGGACGCATCAGAACAAAGAAATAAAATCGCACCCTGGTACTCATCACGATTGGCCATTCGTTCCATTGGGATCAATTGTTTCAGCCGGCTCAAGAACACTTCTGGTTGGCCGTTTAAAACTCCGCCAGGAGAAATGGCATTCACACGAATGTTCGCCCCGCTCCAGTAAGTCGCAAGATAGCGTGTGAGGCCGAGCAGCGCCGACTTAACCACAGAATACGTGACAGGTTTTACTGGTTGTTGATCTTCCGGCAGGCTCTCGACACGATACAGCCTCTGGTCTGGTGCGATAACAGCAAGATCAGACGCCACGTTGACGATGACACCCGCCCTGCGCTTGACCATCTCGGCTCCAAAAATCCGACTGCACAGAAACGCTCCCGTCAATCCGACGCGAATATCAGCATCCCAGACGTCGAGAGGCAAATTCTCAAGTCGCGACCACGTCAGTCCTTTGGCGTCCTCCACTTTGGGATTGTTAGCGGCGTTGTTGATGAGAATATCGATCCGTCCGAACTTTGACATGACTCGGCCACGGGCGTCCGAAACCGAAGCTTCGTTGGTGACGTCCGTTGTCAATCCGAGACATTCGACCCCATGAGCGGCGGCGATTTCTGCAGCCCGGCTTGCGGGTTCAGTAGCGGGCAGATCGAGCAGCACCACATGGGCGCCAGCGGCCGCGAGGATCGCTCCGTGATGATAGCCCAGGAGCCCAGCCCCCCCTGTGACGACGGCTACGCGGCCCGCGAGGTTGAAGAGTTGCTGTACACGATCTGATTCAGCTTTCGACATCCAGGGCATCCTCCGTTATTCGATCGATGAAAGCTCTATCGGCTCGTGAGCTTCTATCGATTTCTTGGCCGCCAGTGCCATACGCAAGCTCTGCAATCCGTCGTGGAGATCGACGACTGGTTTTGTACGTGATTTCACACAATCCAAGAAGTGATTCAACTGATCGATAAATAGCTGATTTCGTTCGAAGCCAGAGAAGTTCCGGACCTCGGGTGTTGTGTTCCCTCGCGTAAAGACACTCACGGTCAGCGCGTGCAGATCCATGACGACGCGGCCACGGTCTCCGATCACCTCGCACTGCCGAGAAGGGGGTGATTGGAGATAGTCTTGATGTAGCTGGACGGGAAGAGGACGTTTGGCAAAGCTGCATTCCATCAGACTGCTGGCCGCGTCCTCTACATCGATCTCCAAGTCGCTCCAATGCCCTCCGAGCGCGTAGATGCGGCTGGGAACTCCGAAAAGCGAATAGAGGTAGTCGAACTCGTGAATCTGCGAAAGCACAACACCACCGCCCAGATCTGCGCGGGCCGCATACATCTTGCGGTAATCCTCGTAAGGATGCCAATTGGGGAGATATTCACCAACCGTCGCTCGGACCCCCAAGAGACTCCCGAGAATCCCGCTCTTCACGGTCTCCGCTAATGCGCGGAGACACGGATGAAAGCGCAATTGATAACCGACCATGGCGATGACTTTGTGCTCATCCGCGGCGTGGATAAGTTCATCGATTCCCCGCATTGAGTCGGACAGAGGCTTTTCGATGAAGACGTCGCAGTCGGCCTGAACGCAGGCCAAAGTTACTGGAACGTGCAGACTGCTCGGATTGCATATGAAGGCGACATCGGGCTTTTGCGCCAGAGCCTCTTCAAGATCCGAAAAGGTCCGGATCGAGTACTCATTTTCTACGTTACGATTAGTGTCAGCGCCCATTGCGGGTGTGACAACGTGCATCTGGCGCCGAACGCGATAGGCCATGATTTCGACGCTATTGCTTAACAATGCCCGCAAATTGCGGGTATGGCGCTGGCCAATTCCTCCCAACCCGATCATCAGAACCTTCATGGTACGAGCCCCTTTGCCGTTTGAACCTGGCTAGCGACCCAGGAAAGGTTCCGAGCTATCCAGGGCAGTTCCTGGCCAGGCTCCGAACGTGCGATCTGCAACACGTAATCTCGGCTGTAATTAAGCGCGGCCAAACCACGGAAGAGGCCGGGAAGATCGGCATCTCCTGTTCCCAGCGGAACGGTGCCTCCGCCGAGTTTTCGATCCTTGATGTGGACGCTGCCGATGCGATGTCCGTAAGCTGCGAACTCTTCACTGACCTTGTAGCCCAGGGATGCGCTATTCCCGGAATCGTAGTTCGCGCGCACGAGGGGGTGAGGACAGCGCTCCAAAAGACCGGCGAACGCCTGCGGACCGAGCGAGGTTTCGAGGTGAAGCTCGACTCCGTTGATTTCCGCAGCAGGCAGAATTGTTCGCAAAATCGAAATCGCCTGGGCTTCTTCGTCGCGATCTTCGATGCGAGAGTTGTCCACGAATGGAATTACGATCCGGCCAATTCCCAGAAGCTTGCAGCGTGAAAGCAGCCACCCCATCTTTTGGATCAATTGCCTCCGCTCCGACTCCGTAGTTCGCAGGAATGGCTTATCCATGAAATAGTCGGCGCAGAGCGAGCGTACAGCAATGCCGGTCTGTTGAGAAAGAGCGAGCATTTCCGCAATGCCCGTATCACTGATCAATGGGTTTACGTTTTCACCACACAAATCGAAGATCCATTCGATGGCATTGACGCGAGCCTGCGCCGCCAGTACGAATTCATCGCGCCACCGCTCGCATGGAAAAGATTGAAAGCGGCCACCTTCTGGAGGAACCAGACGGCCCTGCATGATAGCGAAAAAAGGCATATGCCTGCTTCTACTCTTCAATAGTTTCGATGAGCATGTTGGCCTTGAATTCCTCCCGATCGAGAAAAGGCCAAAGATCTTCCAGCGGCTTCGAGACGAAGGAGCCGTCGGGGAGTTGGACAGACGAAAGCCGCGGCTGACGAACCTCATCGAGCACGATGTGAACGTTGCAAACCACTGGACCGGGAGTCGCTAGAATCCGGCGAATTTCGTCTTCGAGGTTGCGCTGCGTGGTGATCACATCCGTGGCAATGCCATAAGCCTCAGCCACTCGCCGAACGTCCGGAAGGGTTTGGCCAGTGGCTGGATCACAGCCAATCATACAAGCGCCGAAGAAGGCGGTCTGAGATGCGCGAATTGAACCATAGCCCTGGTTGTCAAGAACGAAGAACTTTACTGGCAGTTTCAGGCGCTTAATCGTTTCTAGTTCCTGGATATTGAACTGAAATCCGCCGTCTCCGTCCACGCAAATGATGTTGCGCTTCGAACCTTGCGCGGCTCCCACGAGGCCTGCTCCGATGGACGCAGGAATGCCGAATCCCATCGCCCCGAGGGCCGTGGTATGGAAGATTCGCTGCCTGCATTTGGTACGGAACGCCAATAGAAACAGCTCAATACCGGTACCCGAACTGCCTGAGATACAGAAATCACCCTCGTTGAGAATGCCCGACATCACCTCGGCGAAGTTGTATACACTGACCCTTCCTTCCGGCGATTTGTGTTCGGGAAGTACTAACGGATAACGCCTCCGCCAGTCAGCACAACGTTGTTTCCACCCGGTGCGATCTTTTCGTTGGAGGCTAGGGGCCTGAGTCAGCATGGCTCGCATGAAGTCACCTGCATCTGCGCAGATCGGATAGCGAATTGTGCCATGCATCTTATTCAATTCGGCGGAATCGATGTCGACCATGACCTTGCAGGCAGCACGGGCAAAACCTTCTGGCGCGTAACCGGTCACGATGCGATCGAGTCTGCAGCCGATCGAGAGAAGGAAGTCGCAGTTCTGGATGGCGAAGTTGGCTCCACGCTGTGCGATGGTGCCGGGCCGACCCACGTAAAGGGGATCGTCGTCGGCCACGAGGTCAATGGCGAGCCAAGTAACTTCCACCGGGATGTCTAAAAGGCGGAGGAGTTGTTCCATTTCTGCTTCCGCGCGCGACAGGCGAACACCATTACCGATCAGAACAATAGGCCGCTCGGCTTGGTTCAGTTCGGCCAAGATCGCAATGGCCTTTTCATTAAGATCCGATGTCCTTAACCGGCCGGAATCGATAGCGGAAAGATCCAGCGGATCGAATCGTCGAAGAGTGGCCGGATCATCGATCGGACAGGCTTGCACATCGAGGGGGATATCGATCCA
>PLEA01000532.1 GCA_003136335.1 Acidobacteriaceae bacterium
AATAGCGGCGTTGCCCGTGTGCCACAGCCGCTGGAGATAAGCGGTCAATCACCTCTACGTTGCGGACGGCGCGCAGCCGTTCGGTTATGTTTCTTATGATCTCGGGAAGATACTCCGTGCGCTCCTTCGCGGGCAGCGGAAGAGAAGTTAATTCCCGTATTTGCTCCACTCGTGAGAGCCACTTTTGGATTGTAACTCCAGCGTCGCGCTCCAGAATGGAGGCGACATTTTCCTTGGCTGGCCTTGGCGAGGGATCGGAGGCAAGCTTTCTTTTGTCGAGGAGTGGAACAAGTTGCTCAACATCGAAGGGCTTTACCGAGACTTCATCCGCCTGTAGAAGAATTGCGGCCATCGCTTTCCGCACGTCGGGATAGTCGCTAACCACTAAGGTCAGCGCCCCGGGTTGAAAATGACGCATAGCGGTTACTACCGAGAAACCATCTCCTGGATCCGGCATATGAAGATCGGTGATGAGAACATCGAAGCGGTTCGCGGCAATCTGCCGGAGAGCCTCGGTGACGCACTTGGCTGATACTACGTCGCATTGCTTGCTTTCCAATACTTTTCGTGTCATGAAGATCTCATCTTCGTCGTCATCGACCAAAAGAATCTTAAGTCGCGTTAGCAGGATTAAACCCGCTTTATTCTTCGGGACGCTGTCGTTTTGATGTAGAAAAGGGAAGTCGCTCGCGTCATCCGAAACGGTGACGAAATCGGCTGCAGCGCATTCTTCGCGTACGGGGTCCAGTTCTTCCTGCCCTGACATAGTCGATCTCCTACTCAAAGCTAGAACCGTCGAAACAGTGCCGCTGTTCACAAATGAACACAGTTGCCACTCCAAGGGCCACCTACTTCGCTACAAAAGAAACTTGAGTAAATTCACGCGAGACGATAGAGTTCGGCCCCGGCGACTCCAGAACTATGTTTGGAGTGCTCGAGGCAAGCTCTAGAATTGGAGTAAAGCTCTCGTTGATCTGCCTTGTGGCGGCTCTTTAGACACAGTGTTTTAGCCTCATATTTAGAGGATGGAAATTGATGGCGGAGAGGGAGGGATTCGNNTCAACCACTCGGCCACCTCTCCGATAGTACAGTTTTACTACAGCCTCGAATTTTCGGCAGAGTCTTTGGAGAAATGGAACATGCCCGTTGACTGGTGGGCGGGCGATCTCCGAAACACTGATAAGCGGCTTCTGTTTTGGAATCGACAGTAGAGTCTCTCGACTTGATTCCAAGATGAGGCGGATAGCCAGGTTTCAGCTTTTGAGGGTAAGCGCTACCTCAGGCATCTGCAGCTTGTTCTCGAAGAATTCTTCCACCCGCGCAAGTATCTCTGGTCCGCTCTTTGCGTCGTAGAT
This sequence comes from Acidobacteriaceae bacterium, assembly GCA_003136335.1. The sequence continues at coordinate 1,356 of PLEA01000532.1, forward strand.
GGCCTTTCGGAGCGCCGCTCCTCCCGGGACGCCATGTGTGAACCATGAGGCAAATTGCTTCATCTTGCCTTCGGTTCCGGGCATCTCTTCTTCGAGCAGCATCCGAAAGTATGTGCGGATCATCTGGTAACGATCGGCCTCAGTGGGCTCGTCGTAGAGTTTGCTATCCGCAGCATCGAAGGCTGCGGAGCTTCGCTCCGCTCGACGGGCGGGGTCGCCTGTCTCCACACTGCTTGTCCGGAAACAGCTTACGTATTGCTCGATCTGGCGGAAGATCCAGGGATTCGCTGGGGCCATGCGGCCAATCATTACGGCGTCGCAGCCGGTTTGAGCTATCACTGCGCAGGCGTCCTCTGGCGAACGGATATCGCCATTACCGATCACGGGAATCTTGACTGCCTGCTTGACGGAGGCGATCCATTCCCAACGCGCGTTTCCGCTATAGCCTTGCTCGCGGGTGCGGGCATGGAGCGCGACCGCGCCGAGGCCGCAGCTTTCGGCGATGCGCGCGAGCTCCACGCATACGATTTCATCGTCGTTCCATCCGGCGCGGAATTTCACCGTGAAGGGGATCTTTACGGCGGCACGCACCGCCTCAAAAATTTGGCGAATCAACGGCAGATCGCGCAACAGGCCGGAACCTCCGTTACACTTCACGACTTTCTTCGCGGTGCAGCCCAGATTCAAATCCACCAGGTCGAAACCCAGGCCCTCAACCATGCGCGCGGCCTCGGCCATCGCGGCCGGATCGCTGCCGAAGAGCTGCGCCGAGATGGGATGCTCGTCCTCATAAAAGTGCAGATAGAGTTTGGCCTTCCGGTCTTTGGAGCGCAGGATGCCATCCGCCGAAGTGAACTCGGTCATGATCAGCCCGCACCCACCCAGATTCCGAATGAAGCGGCGAAAGACGGTGTCGGTGACTCCGGCCATCGGGGCCAGGACCGTGGCGGGAGAGATGCTGACGGTGCCGATGGTCAGGCTCGCCGGCACTGGCTTCAGCAAAGCGAACTGCCGACCACCGGTCTCCGCTCCACTCGGGTGCACTGGCGCTGCCTGGCGGACAGAGCCTGCCCTGAGCGTGCCGAAGGGAGTGTCCGCCCCACACGTTCCCCCCGAGTTGTCCCAGAACTTCTTCACCGTCTTATTCTACCTGCGGCCACAAAACGAAGCCCTCGCCGGAGCGAGGGCTCGATCTCTGAATTGATTGGCGCGAAACCGTGGCGAAAAGCGCCAGTTACTTCGCGGCCGGAGTTGCGGGTGCGTCCTTTTTGGCGTACTTGCGGCGGAAACGCTCGACGCGGCCGGCGGTGTCCATCAGTTTCTGCTTGCCGGTGAAAAACGGGTGGCAGTTTGAGCAAATTTCAACACCGATGTCGCCCTTATGGGTCGAACGGGTCACAAATGCGTTGCCGCACGCGCAATG
>PLEA01000191.1 GCA_003136335.1 Acidobacteriaceae bacterium
TGGAACAAGCTGGTCACCGACCCTGACAAGCCACTGATGAACAAGGCCATTCAGGCGCAGCTTGCGCCCGGATCGACCTTCAAGATCATCATGTCGGTTGCCGGATGGCAGGAAGGGATTGCGCAGACTCTTCATGTCAACTGCACTGGCAGCGCGGAGTTTTACGGTCGCCGCTTCGGCTGCTGGGTGAAGAGCGGCCACGGCGAGGTCACTCTCGAGAAAGCGATCTATCAGTCCTGTGACGTTTTCTTCTACACGCTGGCGGAGAAACTGGGCATCGACCGCATTGCGAAATACGCGACTGACTTCGGGTTGGGGCAGAAGACAGGGATCGATCTGCCCAACGAAGTAACCGGCGTGATGCCCTCCGAAGAATGGAAGATCCGGAATTTCAAGCAAAAGTGGTTTGCGGGCGAAACGATTTCGGTAGGTATCGGGCAGGGCGCGGTCGCCATTACGCCGGTGCAACTATTGCGCGCCATCAGCGCCATTTCCATGGGTGGGCGGATGGTTGTGCCGCACGTCATCAATCCCACGGATATGCCGCCGGGCTATGTCGAGGCCCAGCACTATACGGAAGTGAAGAACGTGGCGATTGATCCGAATGGATGGAACTTCATTACCGACGCGATGGTGAAGGTGCTGCTGCCCGGGGGAAGCGCTCCTTCTGCCCAAGTTCCGGGGATCGACATAGCGGGTAAGACGGGCTCGGCGCAGATTGTGTCGCTGGCGACGCGTGCCAAGTTCAAGAACAGCGAGGCCCTTGCGCAGAACGGGTGGTTCGTAGGATTCACCCCGCGGCGCAATCCGGACGTCGTCGTCTGTGTCCTGTTCCAGGGCGGCGAGCACGGCAAGTTGGCGGCACGCCTGGCGACTCAGGTGATTAAGGCCTACGTCGAAAAACAACGCCGCACCCCCACGAAGATGGTAGAAAAACCAAAGAGCGACGGAACGGTAGATATTGGGGGTCTGTGGACCGAGCCTGATTCCGACGGACATAAAGAAAGACTGCAGGGCGGACGATTTGTTCTCGACTTGCCGCAGAAGCCGCTAGCGCTGGCAACGGCAGCGCCGGGTATGGCTGTGCACTGATTTGGCGACGAGTTGCGCGGGCGGGACGCCCCCGCGCCAGCCGGCGAGACGCCGGCGCTACGACTGAATACTGATGGCACGCTACGTTTCATATCGCGACTTCGACTGGATCCTGCTGGGCTTCGTGCTCGTCATTTGCGGCATGGGCGTAATGGAAATCCACAGCGCCACTACCCATACAAAGTTTGCCGGGGCGCATGTGCGTCAGGTTTACTGGGTTATGGCCGGCGTGGGCGCGATGTTCATGATGAGCCTGGTCAACTACCAGGCGCTGCTCGATCAGATTCACTGGTTCTACATCGCCGGCGTCGGGGCCTTGATGGCGGTGCTGGTTTTCGGACAAAAGTATCTAGGCGCGCGGCGCTGGATCAAAATGCCCGGCGGCAACCACTTCCAGCCCTCGGAATGGGTCAAGCTGATCCTGATCCTCGCAGCGGCCAAGTATTTTGCCGACATGCGCCAGCGGGAGCTCTCATGGTCCGATTTCATGAAGGCGGGGGCCATCGTCGGCGTTCCCATGCTTATGGTTTTGGCCCAACCAGATCTTGGTACCGCACTCACCTACGTTCCCATCGCCATCATGGGAATATTTCTGGGAGGCTTGCAGTGGAAGCAAGGGCTGACGGTAGCCCTGCTCGCGGTGATCGGCATCGGGGCAGTCTTCTATGCGCCGCGGGTGCACGTGCTCAAGACTTACCAGAAGCAGCGTTTGACCAGTTTCATTGATCCTGAACTGGACCCTCAGGGCTCGGGGTACCAAGTTGAGCAATCCAAGATAGCCGTCGGTTCCGGCGGCCTTTGGGGCGGGAAAGGCTCGCAAACACACGGTGCATTCCTCCCGGTCCCGCAAACGGACTTCATTTTCGCCGCCTTCGCCGAGGAGCATGGATTCGTAGGCGCTCTTGGGATTCTGCTGCTATACTTCATTGTGCTGATGCGTTTGACNNCAAACAGCGCCCGACCGCGCTGGAACGTTCGTGGTAATGGGTGTGGTGGCTGTGCTTAGCTTCCATATCCTGGTCAATGTCGGCATGGTGGTTGGCTTTATGCCGGTCACCGGAATACCCCTGCCGTTGATGAGTTACGGTGGGTCTTCCGTGTTGTTCATGTTCCTGGCGCTGGGGATGGTTATGAATGTTCGCATGCGCCGCTTCGTGAACTAGCTGGGTGAGCGAGTTAGGCTGAGCCAGTTAGGACAACCAGCTTCAGAAGCAACGGGTTCAGGAACGGGGAAGACGGCAGGAAGCAATTTGCTGCGCTTGGAGGCGCAGCCCCAAAAAATATCGATCGCCCTCGCGTAAAGGGGGCATTTTACCGGCCAGTCGAGCAGCAGAAAGCCGGGCAGGATTGAAGTTGAGAAGTCAGCCGGGCAGGGAACGGCCCCCCGACCCAAGTTGGGTCTGAGAGTGCGGTCACAAACCCCGGCAGAAGTTAAAGCGATAAGTGCAAAAGAATCCCAAGCTTGCGCAGCGGACTCGGCTAACACAAGAACTCTCTGGCCTGGTCTGTCCCCAGTTCGGGGCAACATCGCGACGCTCAATCCTCCCATGCCTTTCCTGACTCCACCCCGGTGAAGCCTGCCCACTTCCTAAGTAAGTCGGGCGGGCCCGGAGTCTTCGATGAACAAGGAATTATTTGTCTCTTCCACCCCTCACGAAACCAAGGTGGGTATGGTGGAAGACGATCTGCTCGCCGAAGTCTATCTTGAGCGCGAGAACGAATACACCCTAGCTGGATCTATCTATAAAGGACGCGTCACGCGCGTGCTGCCCGGCATGCAGTCGGCTTTTGTCGACATCGGCCTGGAACGCGACGCTTTCCTCTACGTTTCCGACTTTATGGAGTTGGAAGAGCACGACGACGATTTGACCGATGTTGTCCCCGCGAACCGCGGTGTGCAGGATTTGCGCCAGCAACCCGCCCGCGTGGAAGGTTCCGTGGACAACGCCCAAGCGGTCGAGACCGCAGACGCGACAGAAACCGATGTGCAGGCGGAATCGGAGGGAGAGCCAGGCGAAGCAGAAGATCAGAGTGACGTTCAGCCTGCGACATCGGCCGGAGCGGCTCAAGAACCAAGTGGCGACCCACAGAACCGCGAACGTGGAGGCTGGCGTGGACGCCGCCGCCGCCGTGGGGGGCGTCGCGACGGCCGGAGCGACGGGCGTGATCGCGGATCGGATAGAAGTTCGGATGGAGGTCCAGAGCGAACTTCCGAGCGAGTTTCCGATCGCGGACCTGAGCCGCGCTTCGCGCGACCTGCCGAAAGCACGCCTTCACGCACGGCGGATACCGGCAGATCCCAGCCCTCGGGCCCACCACCCGGATACCAGCCAATGCTCCTGCCGGGAGAATCGATTTCGAAGTACCAGCGCTATGCGCAGCAGCCCGCCCCGCAGCCGTCGTCAGCTCGAGAGGCAATTGCTGAAGGTTCTGAAGCTCGCGCGGCATCGGTCGCGCCTCTCGCCGCGACATTCCCGGAAGATGAGCCCATCTTCGCTGCTACCGAGTCGGTCGCCGAGCCTCTTCATGAGGAGCACGAAGACATTCGGGCGGACCACGAAGAGCGGGCGGAGCACGTGGAATCGGCCTCGAGTTCGGCGGACTGGAATCAGGAATTCCGCCGTCCCGAAGCAGCCAGCATACCCGCTCTCGGCTGGCCCGGAGAATCACGTGTTACCGCTGAGCCGGAAGAAGTAAGCGAAGAAGAAATCGTTCCCGAGGAAATCGATCAGCCCATCCGTCTGTCGCGCGAAGAGCAAACCCCGGTTTTCGCCGCCCCAGGCACCATGGAAGAAGAGACCATCGACGATGAAGAAGCGGACGCGGTCCGTTACGAAGCTTCCTCCGATGAAGGCTATGAAGAATTTGAAGAGGAGACCCAGGCAGCTGGCCAACCCGCGCACCTGAACGGCGATGCGCGCGAAGCCGTGTCCGAAATACACATGGCGTCGATCGCTGAGTCCGGCGAGGCGCACCCCGCCGAGGCTGCTCCTGCGGAAGGCGAGGAAGACCCTGAGGAACTGGAACTCGAAGAGGCCCAGGCCGAAGCGGAAGCCATCCTCGACGCGGAGGCCCGCGGCAACGGCACCGTCGATGCCCGAGTAGAAGTTCGTGCTCCGGCGGGGACGGCAGGTTATACGCAGCGCACCCAGCGCCCGCGTCCCGGTTACGACCGCGACCGCCAGGGTGGCCCGCGCAACCGCCAACGCCGCGGTGGAGGCGGAAGCCGTTTCCGTCGCCGCGAGAATTCGCCGGTCCCCTTGATCAGCGATTTGCTCAAGGAAGGACAGGAAATCCTGGTCCAGATCGCCAAGGAACCCATCGGCAAGAAAGGCGCGCGCAT
>PLEA01000655.1 GCA_003136335.1 Acidobacteriaceae bacterium
CAAGCTATTCGCTCACGCCCAGTCAATACGTGTAATGGCGATATCACGCCAACAATGAGCACGTCGTTCTGAAAGCTAAGTGATGGTGAGTGTCAGCACACTACTGGTTCCACCGCTGCTGCAGCCCAGATAGCCCGAGTTACCACTCGGCGTGTTGACGGTCACATTCGCGGTTCCAGGGCCGGAGATCAAGTCAGTCGGGATCGTCACTTGCAACTGCTGGCTGCTCTGGACAGTCGTGCTTAACGTCGTGCCATTGATGATCACGACAGAGGACGAGACAAACTCCTTGCCATTCACTGTGAGGAGAAAACCCTGCTGCACTTGCCCGAACGTAATCGTGCTGGCCGACAGCGAGCCGATGACCGGAGCCGGCCGGGAACTTCCGCACAACGGATTGAGCGCGCTGCAACCTGGAAGAGCCAGGAAAGCGAGCACAATAGCCCACAGAGGCCATGGTACGGAAAGCACATGATTGCTGGGTTGGGATTCGGTGCTACGGCTCGCAAGGTCCTTCGCAAACGCTTGGTGCATCAAATAGGAACCGCCTTCAACCGTGCGACTGTTTCTGAGTTGTGTTGGTCTGTAGACTGATTCTATGCTCTCCAAGGGAAACATTTCCTTTCGAGCGATATCTACGTGACTGATGTAAGGCGATTACACTCAAAACCTCCTTGCATCCTCGGCGCTTGGACACCCATTCTGGCCTTGACGTTGGTGAGAAAATGCTTTTATGGACGTATGGTTGCAGACCGAACGAACTGCCAAGAGCGATTCTTTCCGGCTTCGTCTTGCCCGCAGTCCCCAGCAAGCGACCGCAATGAGCCAGAACAATGCCCGTGAGGCAATGCAGGGAGCGAAGCGAGACTACCCTGAGTACACATGGGAAATGGAATCCGGGTTTAGCAGCGGCGAGTTCATATTGCACGGACAGAACAAAGACAAAAGCTCCCGGAAGATTGTGCCAGTCATGCCGCGAAGAGAGACTTCCGATTCGTTACGTAGGCAGATTGATGAATTGCGGGTCGAGGCCGCCCGCTTGCTGTCGGAATCCGAGAAAACCAAACGCGCTGCGGAGAAACTAGCCGAGCGAATCGAGCGCCTGGAAAAAACTGCGCTCTGACGCCAGATCGGAGAGTAGAAATAGGCGGGGCTGACGCTGCAATTCTGCTATGGATTGCGGAGCAAGATGCCGAAAAATCCTAAATTCAGTCGGCGTTGCAAGAATCTGATCTTCGGTTGCATAAACACCTTCATCTGTCGAGAACAAAAAGGAGCCGATACAAGGATTCCTGGCGTTAACAGGCGTGGCTGTTGAAAAANNCACAGGCGATTACACTCAAAACCGCAATTGGCGGTGAAAGCACTGTCCGTGTAGTGTGCGCGTCTCTAGCTGGTGCGGCCCCCGAGTTGCTGCTCTTTTTTAGCACGTGCAAGGCTCAGCTGCTCGATTGCTGATGCCATGCTGTTACGAGCATCCTTCGCATAGTCTTTCAAAAGATCATCCGTCTGGAGCGGTAGAACCTCACCGAGACACTCTTCCAATCGTCCCACCAACCAGTCAATCAGTTGTATTGAACGGTCACCCGGCTGGACCGTGGGATCATCATTAGGAAATGCCATTCGCTGTCCTCCCCTGCAACGATAGCACCCAAGGCCTATCTTTTGCCCAAAGACAGCGCTAAAGAGTCGCAGGGGCCAGGATCAGTAGGGAGGTAGCCGTCTGGATGGCGCACCACTGATACAGGCGCTCAACTGATGTTGTAAGGCGATTACACTCAAAATCCCCGCGCACGCACGCAATCACCTTGCCCAACCCCGCGCGGCGCAACGCGCCACCACGCGCCACGCCCCAACTCAAAATCCACACATCTCCACCTCAGCGCCCCCCGCGCCCCGCGAAAACAAATGGACGCTGATCCGGACAGAAATGAGTTGAGCTGACCTGAGGTAGAGTAAAGATGATCTGACCTGAGGCCCAGTCCCAACATGATCACGGGGCGGGTGTCTCTGGGACCATCACTTTCCCTTCTCCCGGGGCGGCGTTGACTCCCAACTCGCGTATCCCTAAGATGACACCCCAGGGTCATCAAACCTTCATCCAGCAAATCATTCCGAGGTGGCGATGTCACTCCCAACCGAATGCGCTGCTCCCCGCAATCTGTTTCACATGATCGCCACCGACATCCACTTCTGGATTCCACTCGGAGTCCTCGTCGGCGGTCTCCTGCTTCTGGATAAACTCCGCTGACATGCCAGGAAGAAGCGTGCCAACCGAGCCAGTGGTTCAAACTCCCATGCATGCGACCCGCCTGCGCAGCCTGCAGGCGCTCGGCATCTTCTGCGGTTTCGCCGCTGGAGCGTGGCTGGGCGGCGCCGAAGCCCCCATCAAGCTCGTCAACCCAGACATCTCTCCCATCACCGTCTCCCTCATCATGGTGTTCGGAGTTTTCCTGGCCCGCTGGAGCGTCCCCGCCTTCATCCGTGGCACCTCCCATGTTCGCAACGACGTGCGCCAGGCACCGCATCTAGTCGTTTGGGCCGTGCTCGCCGGATGCATGTGGGCCGTCGCCAACACACTCACTATTTACGCCATCCGCAACGTTGGCCTCAGCATCGCCTTTCCACTGTGGAATACCAACAGCCTCCTCGGCATATTGTGGGGCTTCCTGCTTTTCAATGAACTCCACTACGCTGGGTGGAAGCGCTGGCTCGGTGTTTTAGGCGGTGCAATCTGCATGTTCGGAGGAGCCACACTTCTGGCCATTGCATCTTCCCATCAGGCAGCGCCGGGCAAAGCCGCGCTGGGTATATACGCCGCCCTGGGCGCCGGCATTCTGTGGGGGACCATGTACATCCCTTACCGCAAAGCGTATCTCACCGGCATGAATCCGCTTTCGTTCATTACATTTTTCACGGTGGGGGAACTCGCCACCATGACGGTGCTGGCAGTGACCTACCGCGGCGCGATGCCGCTTTGGCACGAACTCCTCGGCGCGCGCGAGGTGCTGTTCTGGCTGATGCTGGGCGGCTTCGTCTGGGTCCTTGGAGATTTATTCCAACAATACGCCACCAAGTACGTCGGCATCAGCCGCGGCATTCCTCTCTCCAACACCAATCAAATCTGGGGACTGCTGTGGGGCGTCCTGGTTTTTCATGAACTGCGCGGCGCAAGCCAATCCGTCTTCGCGCAAGTCGCCGGAGGATCGCTGCTCATGGCATTGGGAGCAGTCGGTATTGCACTGTCATCGGCGACCGAGCGCGAACACTCTTCCTGGCAGGATGCCGCCGACCGCGAAGGCCAGCGCTACGGCGTCGAAGGCGAGTACCTCCGCGCCGGCATGGAAGGCAGAGAAATGAAAGCCCCAGAACTGCAAGGCGAAGCCCGCATCGCGAGTGCAGGTGGGAGAACATTTCTGGATTGGTTACTGATTCTGGTCACGACCGGTTTATTCGCAGTGCTTGCTGTCATGGCGAGGCTTCCTCGGGTAGAGATCGCAATGGGTTGGGCCGTTGCGCTTACGGTCGCGATGCTCGCTCTGCTGGCAACCTGCGGCCTCGCCCTCTGGCGCACCACGCGCTTCCGCTGAACGGTACGCAATCTAGGCAAAGAATTTTGTCATGAGCATTTCGGATTCTGTGGATACTTTTTAGGAAAGGCGTCATCCCGAAACCCGGCGCATTTCAGCCGGGGTGAGGGATCTCGCGCGCAGCTTTTGCGGACTCTGCGCTGCACGCGAGATCCTTCGCCCCGCCTGAAAAACGGCTCCTCTCAGGATGACGCCGTAAAAAGGGAGCCTGTCGAAACCAAAACTATACTGCGCTAAGAAGTTGATTTCGTTCTAGACACATTTCCCGAACTCGCTAAACTGATGAGGCAAACCGAGGAGACTCCCGATGAAACGTATTCTCTCCGCACTCTGCTTATTCTTGCTCGCGGCCGGCGCAGTTCGCGGCGCAGCCCAAGTTAATCCCTACAAAGACGGCACGCCCGGCGTGACCGGCTACCGCTCGGAAGTGCTGGCCGAAGTCACCATTCAAGCCGATAAGTTCACGCGCCTCGCCGAGGCCATCCCCGCCGAGAAGTACACCTGGCTTCCTGCACCCGACGTGCGCTCTATCGCCGAAGTCTTCCTCCACGTCAGCGTGGCCAACTACAACCTGTACAAACTCGTCGGCACGCCTCCTCCCACAGACCTCGATCTGAAAGGCCTCGAAAAGTCGACCACTGACAAAGCCAAAGTCATCGCCACGCTCAAGGATTCTTTCGCCCACGCCAAGAAAGCGATCACCGCCATGCCCGACGCCGACCTCGACAAGAGCATGGACTGGTTCGGCGGAAAGAATACCCAGCGCGGCATTCTGCTCTTCATCGTCCGCCACGCCGCCGAGCACCTCGGACAGTCGATCGCCTACGCCCGCGTCGTCGGCATGGTCCCACCCTGGACCGAAGATATGCAGAAGAAACAGCCGGAGAAAAAAGAAGCGCCCGCAAAGGACAAGCAGTAGCCGCGCGAGAATCCGGTGGGTGTGCTAGATTCGGAAGTTGGATGGATCTCGCACCCACCATCTCCACCCAAGCCCTGACCCGCCGTTTCGGAGAACTTGTTGCCGTGGACGGCGTCGATCTGCGCGTCGCGCCCGGACAATTCTTCGGCTTCCTCGGCCCGAATGGCGCCGGCAAATCCACCACCATCAAGATGCTCACCGGGCTGCTCGCGCCCAGTTCCGGGCGAATCGAAATTCTAGGAATCGACCTCAACGCGCATCCGGTCGAAGTAAAACGCCAGATCGGCGTCGTGCCCGAAGGCATGGCGCTGTTCGGCCGCCTCACCGGCGCCGAGTTCCTCAGTTTCGCCGGACGAATGTACGGACTCGACCGCATGACCGCGGCCAAGCGAGCCGCCGAACTGCTCGAATTTATGCAACTCGCGGACCAGCCAAAAAAACTCGTCACCGACTATTCCCACGGCATGCAGAAGAAGCTGGCTCTCGCGGCAGCCGTGATTCATGGGCCAAAAGTATTATTCCTGGATGAGCCCTTCGAAGGCGTAGACGCAATCGCCGCCGGCACCCTGAAATCCATGCTGCAAGGCATGATCGCCCGCGGAGCCACGATTTTCTTAACCTCGCACGTGCTCGAAATCGTAGAGCGCTTGTGCAGCCACGTCGCCATTATTCATCAGGGAAGGCTAGTCGCCCAAGGTTCGCTCGAAGAACTGCGCGCAGGCGTCGAAGCTCAAACGACCGGATCAGGAGATGGCGCTGTGCCTTTCGGCGAAAAGCTAACCTTGGAAGAACTTTTCCTCCGCATCGTCGGCGGCACGCACCGCACCGCGCAGGAGCTTTCGTGGCTGGGATAAGAGATGGCAACGGAATGAACTCCGAAGTGCACCGGCGCGGCCAGTTCACCGCTATCGCCGACCTGCGCTGGCGCATGTTCCTCAATGGCCTGCGCAGCAAGCGCGGCAAAATGGAACTGGCCTCGCGCATTTTGATCACGTTCGCCTTCGCCCTCGGCGGACTGGGCGGCTTTACCGTCGCCACTGGTTTCGCCTGGTACTTCGTCTCGCAAAATAACGCCGAATACCTGGCAATCCTGTTATGGCCGGTCTTTTTCTTCTGGCAACTCTTTCCCGTAATGTCGACCGCCTTCACCAACAATCCCGACTCCGCTGAGTTGCTGCGATTCCCTCTCACCTACCGTTCGTATTTTCTGATTCGTCTGGCCTACGGCTTTTTCGATCCCGCCAGTGCGCTCGGCACTCTGGGCCTGCTTGGGATTCTGCTGGGTATCAGCGTCGCGCGCCCTCTTTTGTTCCCCTGGGCGCTGCTCGTCCTGTTGACCTTCGCACTCTTCAACCTCGTCCTGATGCAGACGGTCTTCGCCTGGCTGGAGCGCTGGCTGGCGCAGCGCCGCACCCGCGAAATCATGGGCGTCCTTTTCATTCTGGCAATGCTCAGTTTTCAAGTATTCGGCCCGATGATGGGACGCCTCGAAAGAACGCCCCACCCCGAGTTCAGCCGCGCAGTCGAAATCGGAACACGAGTCCAAACGGTCTTGCCGCCCGGCCTCGCCGCCAATGCCATTGCGCAGACTTCCCATGCACAATTCCTGCCCGGCTTCGCTTCCCTTCTCCTCCTGGTAACGCTGACCCTAACCATTGGAACGCTGCTGCACCTCCGCCTGCGCGCGCAGTTTCGCGGCGAGAATCTCAGCGAAGTGGCGGCGCGCCCCGCCGTCCCGCAAGCCCAGGGTCTGCAAGTGGGATGGAACCTCCCAGGCTTTTCGCAGTCGGTCTCAGCGGTGTTCGAAAAAGAAATGCGCTACTTGGCGCGCAGCGGTCCCATGCTGCTCACCTTGATCATGCCCATCTTTATGCTGCTGATTCTTCGGCTGGGACCAATGAATGCCCTGCAACACTCCAGTTCCTTCAGCCGCACACCCGACATGGCATTCCCCGGCTCGGCCGCCTACGCCATCCTGGTCCTCACCAACCTGGTTTTCAACAGTTTCGGCGGTGATGGCAGGGGCATTCAGTTCTTCTACGCCTCACCGGTAAACTTCCGCCAGATCGTGCTGGCGAAAAACTTGACCCACGCCAGCATCCTCCTCGCCAACACCGCCTTTGCCTGGATCGCCGTCTCCTACCTTTACGGCCACCCTCACCTCGCTGTTTCGATTGCGACTCTGTCTGGACTTCTGTTCGCTGCGCCCTTGAACTTCACCGCCGGCAACCTGCTCTCCTTCTACGCGCCCAAGAAGCGCGATTTTTCAGCCTTCGGCCGTCAAAACGTCTCGCAGACCACCGTCCTGGCAAGCTTCGGCGTGCAGATCTTGACGGTAGGCCTGGGTGTCGTGGCCTTCACCATCGCGCGGCTCTATAGGAATCTTTGGATCGCCACGCTGCTGTTTCTTGTACTCGCAGCCATCTCCATCCCGCTTTACGTATTTGTTTTGCGCCGCCTGGACAACATCGCGCTAGAGCGTCGGGAAACGCTGGTGGCCGAATTGTGCCGCGCGTAAGTTCTTCAGATTATCTTCTATTCTTTTTCCGGCCGCGCCAGAAACCGATACCCCACGCCGCGCACGGTCAGCAAATGCCGCGGATTCGCTGGATCCTCTTCGACGTATCGCCGCAGCCGCACCACGAAATTGTCGATGGCCCGCGTGTCGGTGTCTTCCTTCAGTCCCCACACTTCTTCCAGAATCTGTTTGCGCGAGACAATGCGCCCGTCGTTGCGCACCAAATGCCGCAAGAGTTCCGACTCCATCAGCGTCAGATGAATCGTGCTCTCTCCGGATCGCAGTTCGAGCGCCCCGAAGTCGATCGTCTTTCCGTCGAATGAAAATGTTCCGAAATCGTCGGTGCCGCTGGAATCGGCCGGCCTGTCGCTCGTTCCCGACCCCCGACCACCGCGTACCCACTGGCTGCGGCGCAGCAATCCCTGCAACCGCGCCAGCAAGATTGAAAGATCAAACGGCTTCGCCAGATAGTCGTCCGCCCCGGAAGCAAAGCCCTTCAGCACGTCTTCTGGACGTCCCCGTGCCGTCAGCATCAGTACCGGCACGTAATTCCGCGCCGCACGCAATTCCGACACCACGCTGAATCCGTCTTTTCCCGGAAGCATAATGTCGAGCACCACCGCATCGAAATTCTCGTTCTTGTCCAGCAGACGATCGGTGGCCGCTTCCCCATCCCCCACTACTTCCGCCGCATACCCTTCGGCTTCCAGGTTGAAGCGCAACCCCTGCGCCAGATGCGCTTCATCTTCCACCACAAGCACACGGCTCATGCCGCCCACCTCGGCAACTCCAGCACAATCGTGGTCCCCTGTCCTTCCCCATCGCTCTCGGCAAACACTTTGCCTCCGTGCTTTAATGCGATCGCTTTCACAATAAACAGGCCCAGCCCGGTCCCTTTGACGTGCGCCAGCGAGCGGTGCGTAACCCGATAAAAGCGTCTAAAAATGCGCTTCATATCATCGGGAGGAATTCCCACACCCTGATCCTGAACGCGGAGCACAATGCGTTCCTCGTCCGGGGCTTCCAGCCGCACCTGCACGTCAACCTTCTCCCCGGAGTATTTCACCGCATTGTCGAGCACATTGAAAACCGCGGTCCGCAAATCTTCCGCGCTGCCTCGCACCCGCAGTCCACCCCGGTTGCTCGATGCTTCCTCATACCGCAGCGCCTCCGGCTGCAGGTGATGCCGCGATCGAGTATCGTCCATACAGTCGCGCACCAGTTGGCCGAAATCGACTTCCGCTTTTTCCCGTCCCGCTTTCTTGTCGCCTGCCCGCCCGGCGCGCAGCACCTGCTCCACGGTTTCGGTCAGCCGGTCGGTATCGCTCAGCATCAATCGGTAGAACTCCTGCTTCTGGTGTTCCGGCAATTCGCGGCGCTGCATGGTCTCCAGGTGCAGCCGGATCGACGCCACCGGCGTCTTCAACTCATGCGTGACGGCGTTGATAAAGCTGTCGTGCTGCTCGCTGCGCCGCAACTCCCGCACCAGAAAAATCGTATTCACTACCACGCCCGCAATGATCAGGGCGAAAAAAACGATGCCGAAAACCAGCAGCACGCCCTCGCGCCAGTTCAGAATGATCCAGCCGACATTCAGGGCAACTGCAAGCGCCACCAGGCCAACGCCCAGGCAAAGGAAGAAAACGATAGTTCCGCGGCGGCTCGAGATGCGCATGGAAGCTCAGCCCGATTTTACCGCGTTCGTGGTAAAGCGTTAGGAAAGCATCAAGCTGTGGCGTCGCCGCCCGGCGGCTGGGCCCTGCCCTGAGCCAACGCGGTCAGCCGAAACGATTCCCGGCGCTACGCGTCGTCCATTTGCGGCCCGTCTCTGTGAGTTGACACTGCAGGGGGGCCGCCGTATCGTTTTGCGGAACTAGAAAGCTGAAACTGGAAAGGCCCTTTTTACTTGTATTTCAAAAAGGAAGGCTCTCATGAGCGATGATGCGAAGAAGGACATGTTTTCGCGGCGTGGATTTCTGGGAATGGGGTCGGCAGCGCTAGCGGCTACCGGAATGCTATCGGCGGCGGAAGCCGCGAGGCAAGTGCAGCAACCGTATCCAGGTGAGGAACATCGAGACGCCAAACCTTACCCTACTAAGGACGATCGAAGCGCCAGTGCTCCTGGACCAGGCAATCCTCCGCTGGACACCCAGAATCCGGATTCTTTCTTGCCGCCTCCCTCCGACGCCGGCGGCGTGCAGACGTTCAAGTATCCTTTTGCACTCTCTCACAAACGGATGCAAGAGGGTGGTTGG
Source organism: Acidobacteriaceae bacterium (assembly GCA_003136335.1). Next base: position 9,283 of record PLEA01000655.1, read on the forward strand.
TCACGCGAGGTCACGGTGCGGGAGCTTGCCGTTTCCACGTCCATTGCCGGCGTGGACATGAGATTAACCGCAGGAGGCATACGAGAACTGCACTGGCATACGGCTGCAGAGTGGGCCTTGATGCTTTACGGAAATGCGCGCATCACCGGGCTTGATGCCGAGGGCAAGAGCTTTGTGAGCGATGTGACGGAAGGCGATCTCTGGTACTTCCCCACGGGGATTCCACATTCCATTCAAGGCCTGAATCCCGATGGGTGTGAGTTTCTGCTGGTCTTCGACGACGGCAACTTTTCCGAATACGAAACGGTGTTGCTGACCGACTGGATGGCGCACACGCCCCACGATGTGCTCTCGCAAAACTTCGGCGTGAGTCAGCAGGCAATGGAAAAAATGCCGCGCAGGGAGAAGTTTATTTTTCAGGCTGCGGTTCCCGGCTCGCTGGCGGAGGACCAAAAGGAAGCCGCCGGCACTCTTGGCATGTCGTCGCAGGATTTCGCTTTTCGTGCGAACCAGGAAGCGGTCTTGAAACGCAGCAAGAGCGGCGAAGTGCGGATCATTGATTCGAGCAAGTTCAAAGTGTCCACCACGATAGCGGCAGCGATCGTCACCGTCCATCCGGCAGGAATCCGCGAATTGCACTGGCATCCCAATGCCGACGAATGGCAGTACTACATTAGCGGCGCGGGAAGGATGACCGTGTTCGCTACAGGAGGCCGTGCCCGCACCATGGACTTTCAAGCGGGAGACGTGGGCTATGTGCAGAAGACGCTGCCACACTATGTCCAGAACACAGGCAGCAGCGATCTGATATTTCTGGAGATGTTCAAGAGCAACGTCTATCAGGATCTTGCGCTCTCGGAATGGCTCACGCATACGCCACCGGATCTCGTCCTGGCGCACCTCGGCATCGATAAGGCCACGCTCGACGCCATGCCGAAGGACGAAGTCGTAGTGATGCCGAAATAGCGCAACCTCAGAACGGAAAACGTACCGACAAAATGGGAATGTGGTTTGTGGGATGAAATGACGTCGCAGCGATTTGGAAACTGCGGCCCACAGTAAAACCGAGACGGTCCCACAGGTGAAACCTGCCAAGTACGACTCCTGGCGTGAAGTATACGGATGTATTTCCGCCGTGCGAACCCTGATAATAGTGGGTGAAATTCACTTCCGCCTCCGGCCAGATTTTCTTGAAGATTCGGTACTGAACCGTATTGTTCCATGTCAGGTTGCGTCCAATCGTCGCTATGTTCCCGGTGGGCAGGCGGATGCCCAATGTTCCCTGGACATCGAAATCCCTGAAGCCTTTTCCGTAGGCGATCGTAGGCGCGATGATCGGACTCAACGCTCCCTGCTGGTACTGCCCACTGGGAAAACTCATTTGGTAGAAGGCCGTCAAGATGTAGTTCCATGCTCCTCATTTCCCGCAGCAATTCGATATTTCACGAGGAACTGCCAGTCTCCGAATCCGTCTTTCGAATCCGGATTGTTCACCACGTAAGCCGGCACGGCTAGGATTACCTCCAAATTCTTTGCCGGAATGATTTCCAGGCCCTTACTCACGCCGTAATTCTCTGTAGTGAGTCCGTTATTGTGGGTCTGCCATTGAATATTAGCGAAACTCCTGCTCGAGCCGCGGAGTGGTCGTGGCAAGAGGAGTGATCCAGTGCGGCTGTTCCGCTTGCGTTTCGGATACCATATTGAACCAATCGGCAGGAAATCAGCCCTGTGCCGACGACAACGTTGATGAAAGACAGAGAAGGAACAAGGCGACAAACAGAGCAATTCTGCACATCAAGGTCTCCGACGTCAATGATTGACCCAAGGGATTACGAAATGTATATTAAATACGGTTGTAGTGTCTAGTACTATACGGCTCAATGCGTTCCGCAAGCGCTTTGGACCGTCGTTACAAGCCAGCGGGTTGACCACAGTCTGAGTTGACTGTAGGATTTCATTCCGATGCAGAGGAAAGGCAAATCCGCAAGCAAAGCTGAAGCGTTGTTTCAGCTGCGGGACGCGGCTTTACAGCTAGGGATCAGCTTCCCCACCATCAAGCAGTGGATTTACAAGAAGAAGATTCGCAGCGTTCAAACGGCTGGAGGACACCACCGCATCCCCCAAAGTGAAGTGGACAAACTGCTCTTCAGAACCCGAGGTAGAACGGAAAACGAACGGAAGCAGGTCATCCGCCGTGTCAGTGGACGCAATCAGTTAGTGGGGCGCATCGATTCCGTTCGCATCAGCGGTCTTATGGCAGAAGTAAAGATTTCGATCGGCGGCCAGCAAATCACCTCGATTATCACGGCGACCTCTGCTCGCGAAATGCAATTAAAGAAGGGACAAACCGCCGCCGCGTTGATCAAGGCCACCGAAGTGATGATCATCCGCGTCTAACAGCCGTCCGTACCGTGGCCCGACGACCCCACGAAAAAGCCCCGGCCGGATGCGGCCGAGGCTAAATCTCCTGACAGAAATGAGTCCGCCGCCTAGTCGCCGGCCACCCAGAACTCCGCCGCCACTGGAGGCGTGATCAGCGGCGTGATCAGCGTCCCATTGGGAGCGGCCACCAGCCCCTGCTTGATCTCACCCAGCTTCACTCGACGGATGTCCCAAGCCAAGCCCAGCGTCTTGAGCGCCCAAATGCCGTACCAGTTCATGTCCACTTCATACCAGGTAAACCCATGCT
>PLEA01000103.1 GCA_003136335.1 Acidobacteriaceae bacterium
AGTTGGATGTAGGAGGTGCCGAGCACCCAGCGAGGGTCGGCAAAATCCGTGAACGACCACATGCCGAAAACTCCAACCGGCAAATAGTGATCCTTATCCATCGCAATTCTGGGAGAAAGCGGCAGGATCGCGCGTCCTCCCGATCGCATCATCGTTGGTGACCACGGCGCGAGCGTAGTCGATTGCGCATCGTGATTCCTGATGCGGTGTGTGATCCGAACCTGCGAGCCCGTTGCCGCCAACGCAATCTCGAGTTCCTTTTGCAGGTTTGTGCCGGGAGTCAGCTCCTCTACCTGCGCCGCAAAGCGAACGGTGTTATCGCGCTGTGACACCGCCACCGGGGCATTGTCCGGATAATACGTTCTCTCCACTTCCGGAGAAGCCCACAAGCGGTGGCCACCATACAAGCGGAACTCGGAACCGCCAGTCTTGCCCGCATCTTCCGCGACTTCGTGCAGTTGGTTCTCGCCATTGCGAAAGCCGAAGAAGAGAATCCGCGGACCGACATCCGCGGTCACAACCAGTTCGATGACCTCGTTCGACAGCCTGTAAGCGTTGTTCCAGCCCCGGTATGAGAATCGCTCGAACATGGTCGTGAGGTTGCCAGGCTCCTAGGCAAGCTCCTTCGCACTCTTCTGGATCTTGGCCAGTCCGGCCGCGATCTCGTGCATGTCTTCTTCGTCTCCCAATAACGCAGGCTGCGGAATCCAGACCGTTTCCCAAGCCGCCTTCTGTGTCGCTGGGAATTTCTTCTTCAGGAACGAATGTTTCTGCTTCGCCTGTTTTCCGCTGAGCCGCTTGCGATACTCTCCATTGCGAAACATGTCCAACTCATGAAGTGGCGGATAACTTGCCTGGTTCGGAATGCCCTCTGCGTTCATGGCTGCGATAAAGCGTTCGGTAGAAATTTTCGCGAACTTCTTCTTGTTCACATGGAAAATGTAGGCATACTGCCCGTTCCGCGTGCACCGGTCGTCGAGCTTTTGAGGTGTGATGCCGGGGATCTTGCTCAGCAAACTGTCCAGCAACCGCGAGTTTTGATGGCGTCGTTTGGTCTGCTCGTCGAGGCGGCTCAGCTGCACGTTCAAAATCGCGCCCTGCCATTCGCTGAGCCGGTAGTTCGATCCGTAAATGAAGTGGCTGTAGAACCATTCACCCGGCATGCGGCCGCAGTCATGCACCGACCGCGCTTGTACTTCAAATTTATCGTCATTGGAAATGATCATCCCACCTTCGCCGGCGGTCATCAGCTTGCTCGCTTGAAAACTGAAGGTGCCCGCGACGCCAAACGTGCCGATGCGCTGCCCGCGCCACTCGCTGGCATGCGCGTGCGCCGAATCCTCAACCAGCGCCAGTCCTTTGCTGCTGGCGATTTCTTTGAGCCGATCGAGATCCGCTGGATGTCCGCCCATGTGCACCGCGATGATTGCCTTCGTCCGCGGCGTGATCGCCGCTTCCACCAGGTCGGGATCGATGCAATACGTTTCGGGGTCGACATCCACCAGTACCGGAAGCGCATTCGCAAACAGCACCGCACTCGCGGTGGCGACGAAGGTGAAGTCCGGCACGATCACTTCATCTCCCGCGGTGATGCCAAGGCCAGCCATGGTAACTTCCAAGGCAGCGGTTCCGTTGGTCACGGCGATCCCGTGACGCGCTCCGTGAAATTTGGCGAATTCTTGCTCAAACTCCAGAGTCTTGGTTCCGGGCGTGCGCCACCAGACTCGGCTCTCCAGAACTTCTCTGAGAGCGCGCTCTTCATTCTGGTCGTAGTACGGCCAAACAGGAAACGCCTTGTTCTTTGCTTTCGTGCCTCCGAGCAATGCCAGTGCAGACATGTATTGGTCTCCTTGTTGCCCCTAATACTGGTTGAATCCGGTTGAGTAGCGAAACGCTTCCACGTAATGTCCGTCCTTGCGCGGCTGTTCACGCCGCATTTCGTCCTTGGCCTTCTCCATGTCCTTAAGGTCCCAATCCGCCCGATACTTGTGAACTGCAGGTTCAAACTGGCTCACTTGTTTGCAGGCGGCATCGAACTTCAGCTCTGCGGCGCTGTCAATGTTGACGAAGTAATTCGATTCCTGCGGTGAAGGATAGAAGAAATAGATTTCGGGCACCTGGTACGGTTCGAGTCCCATCTGCAGCTTTTGATTGGGGAAATAGAGCCAGAATTCGGCGGCACGCACCGCATCGATAGTGTTGAACGCGGCCATGCGATGGTCGGTTTTGTGCCAACGCTCGTACCATTCGCCCGGATCAACACTCAATAGCACATCCGGCCGTATGCGACGAATAATGGCCGTCGCTTCCTCGGTCAGTTTCGGCTGGGGCGCATATTCCAGCATGCCGGCGTCGTATCCCATCCACAGAATGTTCTCTTTCGATGTGCCCAGCTGTGCTTCGGAAACTTCCTGTTCGGCGCGGCGGATTCGTGCCAGACGCTGCGAACTCATCTCCGGGTCGTAGGAACCTTTGTCGTCATTGGTGTACACCACGATGTAGACCTTATTGTGATTGCGGTTCAGCAGGGCAATCGTGCCGCCCGCCCCAAACACATCGTCGTCAGGATGGGGGGTGAACACCAGAATCGTCTTATTCTGCAGGTTTTCCAGGCGCGTTTGCTGTCCCTGAAGTCCCACGATCGACAAGAACACGAGAAAGAAACAAGCCAAACCGGTGCGCATAAGCGAACCTTTCGTCGGTGTAGTGAAATGGTTTATTAAAACGTTTTCAGACTGCTATACGTTTCCTCCCGCTGTCAAGAGAAAGTTGATATTTATTCGGCATCTTTTGCATTTTTTCTTGACAGGGCCCGTTGGGTTGGCTCAGGATTTAAACGTTTTAATAAACCAATTCACTCGCATACTCAAGTAGGCGAATTCGGGCATGCGACGGGGGACCTATGCCGCGCAGCGTCTATGCCGTGGTTTCGATGTTGGCGTTTCTCGCTTCTCTTCTGATTGCCACCATACCCGCCATAGCCCAAGTCGACCGGGGAGCCATTGTAGGC
>PLEA01000320.1:0-161 GCA_003136335.1 Acidobacteriaceae bacterium
TACAACAACGATGGGCTGCTCGACCTTTTTGTGGTGAACTACCTCAATTACAAAATCAGCACTGCAACTCATTGTGTTCAGCAAGGACTCCCAGCCTACTGCTCGCCGGTCGATTTTCTGGGAATGCCGAACATCCTCTATCGCAACAATGGCGACGGCAC
>PLEA01000320.1:206-4554 GCA_003136335.1 Acidobacteriaceae bacterium
TGGAACCTTTACCAATGTCGCGATGCTCGCCGGGGTTGCGTACAACGCATATGGCAACGCCATAGCCGGCATGGGCGCGGATTTCCGGGATATCGACAACGATGGCAGGCCGGATATCTTTGAAACCGCGATGTTCCGGGAAGGCTTTCCACTCTATAAGAATTTAGGGGATGGTCAGTTTCAGGATGTCAGCAGCACGGCAGGACTGAGCGTTCTGACCAGCCGCTCAACGGCATGGGGAGTGGGGATTTTCGATTTCGACAATGACGGGAACAAGGACCTGTTCACCGCCAACTCCGACATCCTGGACAATGCCATAGAGCTGGCGCACAGGCCCTTTGCGCTTCCCAATCAAGTGTTTCGCAACAAAGGCAACCTCACCTTCGAGGATCTGAGTTCAAAGGCCGGAGCATCGTTCTCCGTTCCGGCTCCGCATCGCGGCGCAGCCTTCGGCGACCTCAACAACGACGGCAAGATCGATGTCGTCGTCACGGTTCTGAACGGCCCGCCAGAGATATGGATGAACCGTTCCAGCACCCGAACCCACTGGATCATTTTGAAACTGGTCGGCGTCAAATCCAACCGCGACGGTCTGGGAACAAAGGTCAAGGTAACCACTCTTCTGGGCAGGCAGTACAACCAGGCAACAACCGCGGTTAGCTACAACTCTTCGAGCGATAAGCGGGTGCACTTCGGGCTCGGCTCCGCCGGCGTCGTAGAAACCATTGAACTCACATGGCCGAGCGGCATCAAGCAGGTTTTGAAAAACGTCAAAGCAGATCAGATCCTCACCGTGACGGAGAGCGCGCCCTGAGCTGCGCCGATCTTTGTCTTTATTTCTGCGCGAGATTGGCCAACAAACGCTGCGCGAGCTCCGTTTGCCCGTTGCGGTCGAGAAGCTCAATAAGTTCCTTCATGACTTCAGGCTTGTTTCTCCCGTATGCCGCCATCGTTTCGGCAGTCAAGTCGGCATCCGACACTTTCCCCACATGGAAGTAGGAATCGCAAAGCATGTAAAGCAATTCGGGAGTCGTTGTTCTCGACTTCGCCAGTTGTTCGGCAGCATCCGACCAGCGTGCTTGGTGGTAACGGACCTCTCCCAACTCGGCAATCGCTAGCTGATAGTTTGGGTCGTTTGCGAGTTCCGCTTTGAAATCATTTTCGGCCGCGTTCAGGTCGCCCTGTTTCAGCGCCAGGATTCCTTCGTAGGTATAAGCTCCTCGAACGGTGGGCTGAATCTCCAGTGCATGGTGAAGGTTGCGCAGACCAGCTTCCGTCTCTCCCATAAAGAGATATGTTTTTCCGACAAATACACTGGCATCCGCAGCAGTGGCGGCAGTTCCCTTGAAATGATCCCGATATAACTGCAACGCATCCGTTTCGCGATGATCTGCCAGCAATTGACGGGTCTGAGCCTTGATCGGGCTTTCGCGTTCATCACTTTCCATGGAGCGGACGAACGTCATCTGTTCCATCATCAACTGATGAAGTGCTGCCTCGTGTTGCGCGTCCGACGTTCTGCCCATCGCGGCAAACGCCCGCGATAGATAGAAATGCGCCACTAAGCGCGTAGGGTCCAGTTGTAAAACGGATTGCAATTTATCGACGCCCGCCGGATAGTTCTTCAGTTCCAGTTCGCATTGTCCAAGTCCCAACAACGCCTCAATATCGTCGGTCTTGAATGTGAGGATGCGTCGAAATGCATCCCGGGCCTCTTGCCATTTGGCGAGCTTCACGTCCGCGGTCGCCAGCAGTTGCAAGGCGGTCACGTCGTCGGGCTGGGAGTGAATTGCGCGCGCGGCATACTGCGCGGCGCCGGCAAGATCCATCAATTTGTAATCGGTCGCGGCAATGTCGTAATCAATCCGCGGCAGCGTAGCATCCGAGCGCTGTGCCTTGAGCAGCCACCGCAGCCCCCCAGCGCAATCCCCCGTGCCGCACAACAGTTCTCCGTACTTCTGCCACACGGATAGATTGTCGGGCTCGGCCTTCAAACTCTGCCGGATGGCACGCAGCGCCAGGTCGTCCTGCCCATTCAGGTGATAGGCCTGGGAAAGATAATACTGTGCGTCTGCGTCGCCTGGAAGAACGCGGATGCAGTGCTGCAGCAGCCTGATGGCCTCTTCCTTTTGGCCCGCGGCCAGTTTGTAGATGCCCGCCTTCAGCAGAAGATCCCCGTCGTTGGGCGCGAGCTTCAGAGCCTCGTCATAGACGGCCGCGGCCTCGGAGGTGCGGCCTGCCTCCTCCAGCAACATGCCTTTCAGCTTGATTGCCGGCGCAAAATCCGGACGCTGCTCAAGCACGCGAAGGACAAGCTTCATTGCCTCCTGCTTGTCGCCGTGCTCCGCGACGCTGAGCGCCTGGTGGAATTGCCGCATCAGAGCGGACTCGGCGGGACGGCCCGTGTTCTGCGCCCGAACAGCGGCTCCTGCGGCAGCAAACAGCGCCGCCAAGAGCAGGACTGCATGGAAACGATTTGCAGCGCCGATAGCCATACTAAGGGAGCTTGCCGCTGTGCTCGGGCAGTTTGCTGGAGACCACTCCCTGCCCCTCGCGCACCACATAGAATCGGTCGGCCGGCAGATTGGTGAGCATTTCCTTTTTCCCATCCGGCCACAAGACTTCAGCCTGATCGAGACGCTCATGTCGGCCCAGCCCGAAGTGTATGCGCAGATCGTGCTGCGACAGGTAACTTCCGCCGCTGAGGACTTCGCCCAGCTGCACCAAGTCTCCGGCTGTGGCTCGTACGCGCGCATTCAAGGCCAGACGATTGCTCTTTACGCCTTCCAGTTGAAAACTGACCCAATGGTTCTGCGGGCCTCCTTCAGGACGCAGAATCATGGGCTTGCCCACCAGGTTTTCAATCACCGCCTCCATTTTTCCGTCGTTGAAAAGATCGCCGACAGCCAGCCCGCGGCTCACCTGCCCGATCTGAATCGCCTCTCCAGCCAGGTTGCTGGCGTTCCTGAAGGTTCCGTCTTGTTGATTGACAAACAGAAGCTTCGGCTCCAGGTATCGGGTGGCCGTGTGAGCGCTGTCCACTTGCGGATAGACGTGTCCGTTGACCAGGAAGAAATCTTCCCAGCCATCGTTGGCGAAGTCGACAAAGGCGTCTCCCCAGCCCACATAGCCTTGCGTGCCCCTGGCAATTCCCGAAACGATTGACGCATCGGTGAAGTTCATCCCTCCCTCGTTGCGATAGAGGGCAGCGTACTCATTGTCAAAATGCGAAAGCACCATTGACATGCGCCCGGTGTGTAGATAGTCGCCCAGGGCAACTCCCATATTGGCCTGTTCAAATCCGTCCTCGTTCGCCGCCACGCCGGAAGTAAGAGCAACATCCACGAATTTTCCCGCGCCGTCGCCCTGGTAGAGGTAGTTCGCCTGGCCGTCGTTGGTCACAAAGAGATCGAGCTTTCCGTCGTTGTCGAAATCCGACCAGATCGCGGTCAGCCCATAGCGGCGCTCAGGATCGTCGACTCCGGATTGTTTCGATACATCGGTAAACGTTCCGTCCCCGTTACTGTGGTAAAGATTGTCGGGAGATCCCTTCAGCCCGCGCGGGCCGCATTGCACATCGAGTCCCAGGTACTTGCACGATTTGCCCGAACCGAACACGGGCAGATCGTCCAGATGAAAATCAACGTAGTGCGAGATAAAAAGATCGGCCCAGCCATCGCCGTCATAGTCCCCAAAAGCCGCGCCTGTCGCCCATCCGGAATCGCCGGCCAAGCCGGCGGCTTTGGTCACGTTGGTAAATGTGCCATCGCCATTGTTGCGATAGAGGACGACGCCATTCAGACACGTCACCAGCAAATCAGGCCAACCGTCGTTGTTGTAATCGCCAACGGCCGCCCCCATCGCCCAACAGGGATAGCCCACACCTGCCTTATCGGTGACATCCGTGAATGTTCCGTCGTGGTTGTTGTGAAACAACGCGCTGCGAGCTTTGACGCCATGCAGAGCCATGTCTACGCTCTGCGCGTTCGTAAAATAAATGTCCGGCCAGCCATCGCCGTCGTAGTCGATCAGCGCGACTCCCCCGCTCATCGACTCTGCAATGAATTTCGCCTCAGGACTCGACAGGTGTTCGAAATGAATTCCAGTGGATTCCGTGATGTCGATCAGATGCGGATAGTTGGCGAGCGCGCCGGTCGCCTTACTCTCGGCCTCGGCCTTCTGACGCTCCGCAGGCGGCAGCGGGGTCGACGTTCCCATCTGCGCGATCGCCTCCACACTCAGGCAAACGAAGAAAAGTGCTAGGCATGATCGGAGAAGCGCAGGCAACTGCACCCGCCTTACTGCCGCGACTCGCGCTCCGACCCTACTGTTCTTCCGGCTCTTCCGC
>PLEA01000252.1 GCA_003136335.1 Acidobacteriaceae bacterium
CAGATCATGTTCTACACGCTGACCAGCACGAATCCGAAGGTCGACGTGATGGAACTCAAATCTCTGAATGACTGGGTCGTGGTGAACCAGCTGAAGTCGGTGCCGAATATCGTCGACGTGAATCCCTTTGGCGGCCCGACCCGTGAGTACCAGGTCCAACTCGATCCCGGAAAACTCGTCTCTTACGGCCTGTCGCTGGCGCAAGTCGAGAACGCTCTGGTGGCGAACAACATCAATGCCGGTGGCGGATTCATCGAGCGCGGCGAGCAGGCCTTGAATGTCCGCGCCGTCGGCCTGATGCAGACTACTGACGACATCGCAGCCACGGTCGTCAAAGTGCAGAACGGAACTCCGGTGCGGGTCCGCGATCTCGGGAACGTGGTTCAGGCCCCAAAGGTCCGCCTCGGGCAACTGGGCAAAACCATCCGCAAAGAGGATGGAACCATCCTCAATAACGATGATGTGGTCGAAGGAATCGTTCTCCTGCGCAAGGGCGCCGTCGCGGAGACTACTCTCGATGCCCTCCACCAGAAGATCGATGAGTTGAACGGGAAAAACGGCAAGGCTGGACTGCTGCCGGAGGGCGTGAAGCTGGTCTCGCACCTCGACCGCAGTGAACTGATGCATCACACCACCCACACGGTGCTGCGGAATCTGACCGACGGCGTCTTGCTGGTGACGCTGATTCTGTTTCTGTTTCTCGGCAACGTACGCAGTGCGCTGATCGTCGCCGTTACCATTCCCTTCTCCCTGCTGTTCGCCGCGATCCTGCTCGACCTGCGCCAGATTCCCGCAAACTTGCTGTCGCTCGGCGCTCTCGACTTCGGCATGGTCGTCGACGGATCGGTGGTGATGGTCGAAAACATCCTTCGTCACACCTCTTTCGGCAACACCAAGAAATCGTTCATGGAAACAATTGCCATCGCGGCGCATGAAGTACAGCGCCCGGTCTTCTTCGCGCGCGTCATTATTATTGTTTCGTACCTGCCAATCTTCACTCTGCAGCGCGTCGAGGGCCGACTGTTCAGCCCCATGGCGTGGACCGTAGCTTTCGCCTTGCTGGGCGCGTTGGTGTTTGCGCTTCTCATCGCACCTGTGCTGTGCAGCATGCTCTTCAGTTCGGAAATGAAGGAATGGCGGAACCCTGTCCTGGAGTGGCTGAACCGCAACTACGCGCGCACCCTTGACTGGTGCTTCGATCACTTGAAGCTGACCCTGGGCATTGGGCTGCTCGGTCTGGCGTTAATGCTGTTCTTCGCGTTCAGCGGAATCATTGGGTCGGAGTTTCTTCCTCATCTCGATGAAGGAGCCATCTGGGTGCGAGGAACTCTTGCGCCTAGCACCGGGCCTTCCGCCAGCATCGACATGGCGAAGAAGGCGCGCTTGGTGCTCGCCAATTTTCCCGAGGTGACGAAGGTGATCAGCCAGGTCGGGCGCCCAGACGATGGCAGCGATGCCAGCGGCTTCTATAACACCGAATTCTTTGTCGACCTGCGGCCGCGCGAACAGTGGCGAAGTGACTTCCACGGCAAGAAAGATGAACTGATCGCCGCCATGGACAAGGATCTGCAGCAGTTCCCCGGAGTGGACTGGAACTTCTCGCAGCCAATCTCCGACAACGTGGAAGAAGCCGTCAGCGGCGTCAAAGGCGAGCTTGCCGTAAAGCTATTTGGAACCGACCTGAAAACCCTGGAAGCGAAAGCGGACGAGATGCAGGGCGTGATGAGCCAGATTCCCGGAGTGGCCGACTTAGGCACGTTTCAAGTCCGCGGTCAGCCCAACGTAAACCTCAACGTAGATCGCGCCGCCGCCGACCGCTTCGGCATCAACGTCAGCGATATTCAGGACGCGGTCGAGACCGCCGTCGGCGGCAAGGCCGTCAGCCAGATTCTGATTGGCGAACAGCGCTTCGACATGACCGTCCGCTATCAGCCGCAGTACCGCGAGACCGTGGAGGATATCGGCAACATTCGCATCCTTGCGCCTTCCGGAGAGCGAGTTTCGCTGTCACAGCTCTGCAAAATCACGCTCGACGACGGCGCCTCCACGATTTATCGCGAAGGCAACTCCCGCTACATCGCCATCAAGTACAGTGTGCGCGGCCGCGACCTCGGCAGCACCGTGCGGCAGGCGATCGACGAAGTTGGACAGAAAGTTAAATTGCCCGAGGGCTATCACCTGGACTGGACGGGCGAATATGAGAGCCAGCAGCGCGCCAACCGCAGGCTCGCGATCATCGTGCCCATCACGCTGCTGCTGATGTCGTTCATTTTGTATTCCGCCTTCGGCTCCTGGAAGTGGGTGGGCCTGATTCTCGCTGTGGTCGCGCTCTCTCCTCTCGGCGGCTTTCTCAGTCTGCTCCTGACCGGAACGCATTTCAGCGTCTCGTCGGGACTCGGCTTCCTGGCGCTGATCGGGGTGTCGGTCGAGATCGGCGTCATTATGATCGAGTACATCAACCAGCTGCGTACCCGCGGATTGCCAGTGCGGGAAGCAGCCAAGGAAGGTGCCGCACTACGGCTGCGCCCGATCATGATGACCATGCTGGTGGCAACGCTCGGCCTGTTGCCGGCCGCCATGTCGCACGATATCGGATCCGATTCGCAACGCCCGTTCGCCATCGTGATCGTGGGCGGCCTGATCGTCGAACTGCTAGTCAGCGTAATCCTGTGGCCGACGCTCTATGTCTTCTGGGCCCGCCCCGGAGATCACCTACCCCCGTCCGAACAAAGCTTCATGTCCGAAGGCGAGCATGTCGACTAGGAAACGTCCGCAGCGTCGGTTCTGGGTGTCAGGTCTTAGGGGTTGGGTATTAGACAAACAAATTCTTTGCCACGGATTTACACGGATGAATTCAAGTGCAGGAAGAAAACCCAGGACGCAGATTGGAGAGCGACAGGGGGAGGGGGCTAGCTGAAAGCTAAAAGCATAAGAGCCAAAAACAAAGAGGGTTCCGAGGTGGTGTAAGGTCCATTCGTCTCGGCCAGTAGCTCGCGTTTGACCCTCGCTCGACCTGCTTTCGCTGCTTCCCTTGCGGGGTGCCGCGCGCGATCTTCGCTTGGGCTCCGGGCTCACCGCCAACCGGATAAACCTACCCTACGCCTCGGAACTCTATCCTGCCTTCAACATTTCTTCTCGGTTCTCCTCAACCAGCGCTTTGCTATAGACCCTTGCTCACCCTCCTTCCCAATCTTGCGATCAGGAAAGTGACTCCGCTCGAGCCCCGGACGCCGCACCAACCGGAAAAACTTAAGAAGCTGTCAAAGAACAATCCTGTTGTACTCCTTCTATTTTTTTCGTCAACGAAAAATCGCGCCTTGTAACTACCCTGTTTTCAATCGAGTGCCGCCCGTCCACAAGCGCATGACCGGTTTTGGTGCAAACCCGCAATTGGTTTCTCGCAGACTCCGGGCCAGACGCGGAGTTCAGACCTCTAGATTGATGGGAATCAATGGAAACCCGAAAGGGATTCTGTTTCTCGCTTGTGAAAATCACGCACTTCCCGCGCCCCGCAAGGAATTTGGCGTTGTGAGGCTATGTGGGGACAGCCGCCCCGGCTGTCCGTCGAGCGAAGCT
>PLEA01000466.1 GCA_003136335.1 Acidobacteriaceae bacterium
TTCTTTGCCCACATCGGGGCAGACACGATCCAGCGGGTGAATGCGGAGTTTGCAACGCGCCGCAAGCAATTCAAGAAACCGAAGCTTCGGTGGCGAACAAGCACCGGATCTAAGCGCTCCCTCGGCTGGATCCCGTTCAAGGAGGTGCAGCTGAAGCGCCAGGGCGGGAGTTTGCGTTTTTCAGGCAAGGCATTCCGGGTGTTCGAGCGGGAACTTCTGGAGGGCCGCCAATGGAAGTGCGGCTGCTTTGCCCAGGATGCCGTGGGAGATTGGTGGCTGTGTTTGCCCGTGGAGCGGCCCGTCTCCGAGACCCCCGCTCCGCTTGAGGCGGTGGGTATCGATCTGGGGCTAAGGGATACCGCCGCTACCAGCGATGGGGATAAGCTCCTCGCCGGGCAGTTCTACCGGGGCAACGAGCAGAGGATCGCCCAGGCCCAGCGCCATGGCCACAAACGGCAGGCGAAACGGCTGCATCGGACAGCCGCAAGGCGCCGAAAAGACGCCCTGCACAAGTTTTCTCGAGGAATAGTAGATAAATATCAGCAGATAATCATCGGCGATGTGAGCAGCCTGAAACTTGCAAGAACACGCATGGCCAAGTCCGTGCTCGATGCAGGCTGGGGTATCCTCAAAGCGCAGCTGAAGTACAAGGGCGAGTACGCCGGCAGATGCGTCTTAATCGTCAATGAAAGAAACACGACGCGAACCTGCAGCAGCTGCAAGGCCCTCACCGGTCCTGCAGGTCTGGACAGGCTCGTTGTAAGGCGCTGGATGTGCAGTGGGTGTGGTGTCACTCACGATCGGGACGTGAATGCGGCCCGAAACATCCTCGCCGCGGGGAGGTGCTCCCCGTCCGTCTGCGGGAACGAGTCATCGCTTTCAAGCGCACCGCCGAGCCAGATATCCTGTCGATGCAAGGCACGGATCAGCGCACTGAAAGCGGCGGCATGAACACCGGAAAATCATTCATACGCCTCGCACTTCCTGTACCTCCAGGGCATCCAGCTGTGATTTCTGCGCCAGATTATCGCTGCGCCACAGATACAGCGCCAGCAACGCAGTCTCTGCGGTCCGCATCGCGTGACTCTCGTTCGACGGATGATGAATCACATTCCCCGGCGCCTGCGCCTCCCACGGATGAGCGCCCAGTTTCCAGTCCGCCGTGCCTGACAAGGGCACGTACATTTCCTCGGCTTCGTGGTGGTGCAGCGGATAGATCACGCGCGGCCCGAGCAGCATGATGCCACAGGCGAGGCGCTCGCTATGCGCGGCGCTGCTGAGGCCAACGAGTTCGGTCCAGCCGTAGTTATCCCAGAACTCCGCTCCGACTATGGCTTGCGTGTAGGAGCGGCGCCAGGTCAGCGCGGACGCGGCAGCGGCGAGTGCGCCGGCGAACGGCGCACTGAACGGGGGTGCGCGACGCGTCGCGGCAGGCAAATGGCGCAGGCCCGGTAGGGAGGCAGGCGCCGCGTCGGTAGCGCGCGGCGGTCCGGTGGGCCAAAGCCTGAGGAAATCTGCGAGCAGTGGCGATTTCAATCCGGCCAGCAGACGCTGCGCCTCGGCAACAACGCCCGCAGCCGCGACTGAGCTCATGCGCCGAGCGCTTCCTGCACCGCCCGGTAGCCCTGTTCCATCGCGACATTGGTGTAGGCGCCGCCGCCGGAGTCGGAATTTGCGATGGAGATGCGGCCGAACCGCGCCCGGCCGATGAACTGCGGTGTTTCCTCTTCGGTGGCGTACTGCGGCTCGAACAGCGAATTGTGTTCCGGCGCATAGCCGTGCGGCCAGCGATTGACCGTGATGGCCGCGATGTCGCGAGCCGGATCGAAGCCGCCTGGACCGAGCGTGCGCGCCAGTTGATCGCGAATGTTGCGCTCCATGGTTTCGAAGGTGGTGGTGTAGAGTTCCATGCGGCCCATCCTGTGCTGAACGCGCGCCGGGCGTCCCGGGTGACAGGGCGTTTTCATCATGTGGACGACAATCGGTTCCTCCGGCTTACGGGCACACTGATATCCGCCAATGCTTACGGGGTGATCCAGATTGAACCGGGTATGGTAGCAACCGGGAGCGTAAACCGCATTGGCACCAAGTTTCTGGAAGGATGTCCAGTTACGCAGCAATACGTTGGTATAGAGCAGTGGTACTTTCTGAGCGGAGGCCAGCGCTTCCTTTTGCTTGTCCGGGAGTTCTTCGCAGATGTAAGGGATCACGACGTGCCAGCACGCCAGGATCGAGTTCTTCGCCTTGGCGCTGTAGATCTTGCCGCCGCAAGCGTAGGTAACCTCCACTTCCTTAGCGCTAGCCGCGTCGCCCAAGTGGTTCACGCGAACGGCCGTGCTGTTCAGGCGAATGCGCACGGGCGAACCGGAGTCATCGAGTTTCGCGTAGTTCGCTTTGGCCAGGACAACATCGGACGGATACTCGCCTGGGATGGCGTCGGGAATCAGTTTGCGGACCAGCAAGCGCGCGATCGTCGCGTTGCCATCGGGGAAATGAAAAAAATATTTATCTGCCTCCTCGTTCGGTATCGCGTCGCGGTTCATTCCCTTGCCCGGAGTTGGGTCGAGGCTCAGGCCTTTGAACCCAGGCAAATCCCCTCCCCACCCGTCTTGTGCGGATATGGCGTCAATTCCCAGGCCGAAGGTTGGCTGCAATACCGCCTGGTACAGCTTTATAACGTCTTCGTGAACTTTGACAATGTCCTTTAGAAAAACAGCGTAGCTCATGCGAGCCAGCTTGGCCTTCTTCTCTTCCGAACTCTGGCCGGGAAAATAATCTACCTGTTCATGGTGCAACCGCTCTAAGTCGCGCTTCGCCTGTTCAGCAATCGGCGCCTCCGCTTGGAGTTGCTTCCAGACTTCAGGGTGGTCGGAAGCAATGTATTCTTTTTCGCCCCCG
The DNA here is from genome assembly GCA_003136335.1 of Acidobacteriaceae bacterium. The sequence goes on from PLEA01000466.1 coordinate 2,899, forward strand.
CCGAATGTCGGCAAACTTACGACTAACCGGTCGGCACCGAACGTCTCCTTGTCGAAAAAGATCGACGAACGCATCCCCAGCGAGCGATACAACTTGCCATCGAGGTACTGGGAGTAAGATGGCACGTCAATGCCGAGTTCCTGAAGTACTCCTTTGGCGATCGCGCTGTAAGGCGCCGGACTTTCAATCGCATAGGTTCCGCCATAGCCCACGCGGAAGGCGTTGTTCACGCGGAATTCGTTGCGCTTGGCGTGGCCGCCGAAGTCGTCGTGGTTGTCGAGGATAAGGATGCGTGCCTTGCCGCCGGTTGCCTTGCGGTAGAAGTGTGCGGCAGAGAGGCCGCTGATGCCGCCGCCGACAATGATCAGGTCATAGGTTTCGCCGGTGTCTTTGGGCTTGCCCGCCGCATCCCAGAACGTGCCGTCGCGCAGGCTATGGGCGGCGTCGAATGAACCCGCATGGCTGCCACGCATGCCGGTGAGAGCGGGAGGATAGTAGTTGGGAGACTTCTCAAGACTGGGAGATTGGCCTTCTTCCCCAAGACCGGCGGCGGACAGGTCCCACGGCATCAGGGCCACGCCTGCCGTCATCGCGATGCCGTTGAGGAAGTCCCGGCGCGTGATCTTGCGGTGCATTCCCAATTCCCGGTCCCGTGAATCGTGCACGATCTCCTCCGCAAACTCCACGAAGCTTTCCCGGCGGAGGTCCTTCCCGCCAAGCGCAAACATCGGGGGCTGAAACCCTCATTTTGGATGGCCGCAAGCGGCACGGCTGAAGCCGTGCACTTCCCACACGCCCCTCCCAAAACCGTCCTTTGCTGGGCTAGACCCTCCTACGAGGAGGAACCGCTGTCCGTCTTTTTCACGGCTAACTCCGCGCCCTGGAATCCGATGCGGCTGTGAGTTCCGTCGCAGAAGGGCTTGTTGACCGATCCGCCGCAGCGGCAGAGTGAAAATGCGGGCTTGCCAGTGAGGTCGTACTGGGTGCCGTTGACGTCTACCAATTCGATGGAGCCTTCGGGAGCCTCGACACGATAGGGGCCATTGGGTCGAACAGTGATTTTTACCTGAGCCATGAATTTTTCCTCCAACCTTACGGGTTTCT
>PLEA01000368.1 GCA_003136335.1 Acidobacteriaceae bacterium
GAACATGCTCGGCACACATAAAGAAGGCAGCGCCGGTCCGGCGCTGCCTTCAGTTTTTTCGAGACCCTCGGACTACCGCTCCTGCTCGCAGATCTCGGCTTCGTGGATCGCCTGATTCAGATGCTCGATAGCCTTGACGCGATGGCCGTGGAAATCATGCTCCGCGGTTTCCAGATGATGTTTGGCATTCCGCATGGCTTCAAGCGCTTCGGTAATGTGGGGATGAGGCTCCGGCACCGCTGCCCCCGCGGGTGCAGCAGGAAGTGCAGCGACTGCTGGAACAGGCGCCGCCGGCGCTTTTGGTCCGGCTGCCGCCGCCGTGAAGGCCAGAGTAAAGAGAAGTGTTGCCATGATAAGCAGAGTCAACAACCCGATCTTTTTCAAGTGTTCCTCCTCGTCCGAATTCCCGGCTCGGACGCAACCGGTGTAATTTCGACTACAACGGCAATTGCTTCGACTACTTTAGAGGGCCCGCGACACCCGCACAGTATAGCCGCACACCTGCGCACAGTGCCCGGTGCAAAGGGTGACTTCCCGGATGCTCCACTTAGTTCTGGCGCCGGCTTCTCCACCATAGCCACGCCGCTGCGACCACGAGGAGAATCGCGACCGAAATATCCAACCGCTTCACATCTCGCTCCAGCCGCTCCCAATGCTGGCCGAACAGGTAGCCCGCGCCGGAAATCACAGTCACCCACAGCGCGGCGCCGAGAAAGTTGAAGACCATGAACTTCCGCCAGGGCATGCGTAAGACTCCCGCCATGGGCCCCGCGATGATGCGCATGCCGAATACGAAGCGGGCAAAGAAGATTGTGACCGCTCCATAGCGCGCGAAGAGTCCCTCTCCGCGCTGCAGAGTTTTGTCCTGTATTTTGAAAAGAGCCCGGTAGCGCATCAGCAGCGGACGTCCGCCGTAGTAGCCCGCGGCGAAACCGAGGTTATCGCCGAGCGTCGCCGCGATGATCGCAACCAAAACGATCCAGGGAAGCCGCAGATCGTGCTCTGAAAAGGACAGGAAACAGGCGATTAAGAGAATCGTCTCGCCCGGTACCGGAACGCCGGCATTCTCCGCGAGAAGGGACGCGCCCACAGCCCAATATCCGTAATGCACCACCGCATTCCGCAACAGGTCAAGAATGGACTGGGTCAAGATGCTCACGTGGGGGACAGCCGCCTCGGCTGTCCAGTCCGCAGTAGTCGGCAGTTTAGCCTGAAGCTCGGCACTAAAGAAACTTTAGACCAAACTTTCCGGGCATGTCAGAAACTTAAGGATCTCCCGGTTGAACTCTTCCGGACGCTCTTCATAGGGCAGGTGCCCGACTTCTGGGAAAACAACCGTTTGGACTTTCGCAAAATGCCGAGCCAACGACTCCATGGACGAAACGTACACTGCTGGATCTTTACTACCCCAGATCAGGAGTGTGGGAATTGGCGACAGCTTCGGCAATAGTGCCTGCAATTCCCGGAGATCAGCCGTCCATGTGCTGACGATGCTCAGGGCATGCTCGAAAAATCCCGGGATCGCAAGAGGCGCTCTATAACCTTCCAGGCTTCCGGGCGGAATGCTCTTGCGATCGGCATAGAGGCGCCGGTGCAAGTGAGGAAACAGAAACGGCATGCGTGCAACCCCCGAACGAAACAACGTTGCACCCAAACGGGTGGCGAAGAATGGCGCCATCCAATTCCCATGCGGAGAAAACGGGTTAACCGGGCAGACAAGCACCAGGCGGCGCAACCGCGCCCTGCAGCCGCCTGCGCTCATGCACTCCGCAGCCGCAGCCATCGCCACCGCCCCGCCCCGCGAGGTACCCAGCAGGTCGAATGACGAGAGTCCCAGATTTTCAACAAACCTCAAAACGCGCCTGGCGGTTGCTCGCATTGAGTGATCCATGCCGCGGGGCCGGTCCGAGAACCCTGACCCAAGCAGGTCGGGCGCGTACACGGTTGCGTGCGGCGCCAGCGCCGGCAGCGCATATCGCCAGGAGAAAGAATAGGCCATCAGCCCATGCAGCAAAATAAGCGACGGTCCGGAACCCGCTCGCAGATAGCGCATGTGGGCGCCATCGAGATTCATCCAGCATTCTTCCACCCCGGCGCTCAGGCCCGAAGCGGATCGTGCCGAAATCTCTTCAACTTCATTCATTTCAAAACTTTCTCGCCTGCGGGACAACTCTTTCCACCCCGCCGGAGTCTACTTAAGGGAACGCCTCTGTCGCTTCACTCTGGGGAGCTTCGGCTCCCCGTTTTTTTGAGACAGGTTTGGTTGTAGGAAGCGGTCACCTTTCCTTCCGAAATGCCTTCTGAATAAGCGTGTAACGCGCAGCCCCGATCATGCCGCAGTCGTCATTAGCCACGATCTTAACCGGCATGTCCTTCAGAATCGTTGCCATGCGCCCTTTGTCGAGGAAAGACTCCAGAAACAGGGGATCCTTCATCTTGGGAACGATCTTGGCCGCAATACTGCCGCCGATGAAAATCCCCCCCGCGGACATGAAATTCAACGCGCAGTTGCCAGTCTGTGCGCCGAAGACGCTGACGAAAATCGACAAGGTCTGATCGCAGATCGCGGCCTTACCCTCCAACGCAAGGCGGGAGATCAGGGCCGGAGGGTCAGGCGCAGCACTCATCTGCGTGCGCAACCACTCCGGCTCGTCAGCCTTGTGCGCGTCTCGCAGAAAGTCGTAGATATTTTTGATCCCCGGCCCGGAGAGAATTCGTTCACAGCTGATGCGGCCGTACTTCTTCTGCAGGTAGACCAGTAGCTCCGTCTGAAGCTCATTCCTGGGCGCGAAGTCAGCGTGTCCTCCTTCGCAAGCAAAAGGATGATGCCGGGAGCCATCCCAGTACAGCCCAGCCATCCCCAGTCCAGTTTTGGCCGAGATGACGGCGCGGTTGCCTTCAGCCTCTTCCGCGCCCTCGCTCAGCGTGATGAAATCTTTTGACTCCAAACCGTCGATGCCATACGCATAAGCTTCCAGATCGTTGAGCAGTCCAACCGAATTCAGCCGGAGTTGCTTGGCCACTTCCCGCGCATCGATGACCCAGGGCAGGTTGGAAATTTTGCTTCGTCCGACTCGCACCGGCCCAGCCACGCCCATGCATGCGCTATGAACAGGAATGCCTTCGCTTTTTATGAAGTCAGCAAGAATGCCGGATAACCCGTCGCGCTGTTGACTCATGTAGGTCTTTTCGACCACGCATTGCAGGCGGTTGCCTGCGGTTTCGAAAGCGGCCAGCCGAGTGCGCGTGGCGCCGATCTCACCTGCAAGAATCACGGTTCAATTCTCCTCCACTGGCGGCCATCGAGTTCCAGCAGTTGATCCGCCTCCGCTGGCCCCCAGCTGCCGGATGCATAATTCGGAAACTTGCGCGGAGGCAGCGCTCTCCACATATCCAATATCGGATCCACCACTTTCCATCCGCCTTCCACCATATCGGCGCGCTGGAATAGAGTCGCGTCTCCGATCATGCAGTCATACAACAAAACCTCGTAGCCCGTATAGGCGTCCGCTCCGAAATATTTGGAATACTCAAAGCTCATATCCACCGACCCTACCCGCAGCAGCGGCCCAGGGACCTTGGCCCCAAAACTCAGCGAGATTCCTTCCACCGGCTGGATCTGGATGACCAGCGTATTGGTGTGCAACTTGTGAAATGGGGCTTTGCGAAACAACTCAAAGGGCGTGCGTTTGAACTGGATGGCGATCTCCGTGTGGCGCTGCGCCAGACGCTTGCCCGTCCGAAAATAGAACGGAACTCCCGCCCAGCGCCAATTGTCGATGTTGAGCTTCAGGGCGACGAACGTTTCAGTGCGCGATTCCGGAGAAACCCCCGGTTCCGCTCGATAAGCCGACACTTTTTCACCACCCAGCAATCCCGGGCCATACTGGCCGCGCACGCTGCGTTGCAAAACGTCGTCCGATCCCAGCGGTAGAATCGAATGCAAAACTTTAGCTTGCTCATTTCGCACGGCGTCCGCTTGAAACGATACGGGCGATTCCATCGCGGTTAAGCTGAGCAATTGCATCACATGGTTGGGAACCATGTCGCGCAATGTCCCCGCCGTGTCGAAGTATCCGCCGCGCCGCTCCACTCCCACGGTCTCGGCATTCGTGATCTGCACATGGTCGATATACCGCCGGTTCCAGATGGGCTCGAAAATAGCGTTGTCGAAACGGAAGACCATGATGTTCTGCACGGTCTCTTTGCCCAGATAATGATCGATGCGATAGATCTGATTTTCTTGCAGCACATTCTTGATATCACGGTTCAGTGCCTGAGCAGAATCCAGATCGTGTCCAAACGGCTTTTCGATTACCACCCGGCGCCAGGGTCCATCCTCCTGCCGCGAAAGCGCGGCTGCTCCCAACTGTTCCACGATTTGCGAAAAGAACTTGGGTGCAGTCGCCAGATAGAAAAGATAGTTGCCCTCGGTATGTTGCTCGGCGTCCAACGCGGCGAGCCGCTCGCGGAGTTTCGCAAAGGTATTCGGATCGGCAAAGTCGCCGCGCTGGTAGAAGAGCCGCTTCCGGAACCACTCCGACGCACCCGCTGAGTCAGTTCCGGCCGGCAAAAAACTAGTAACCTGGCTGCGAAAATCCTCCACGCTCAACTCGTCAACTGAAACCCCTAGCACCGCAAAGTTGTCGGGCAGCAGCTT
>PLEA01000023.1 GCA_003136335.1 Acidobacteriaceae bacterium
CCGACGCATATTTTGCCAGAGCAGAAAAAGTGCTGCCCTTGTACTCGATTAGGATTACTGCGTCTTTCGAAAGAATTATTCCGTCGCAAATCTGTTCGCCGTTTCGACGTTGATATTCCGGAGACGGGAAAAAAATATTTGCATTAGAAATGGCGGTCTTAGCGAGTAGCCAGTTCATATAGCCCTCAAAGACACGACCCCAAAACGCATGGAACTGTTCACGATCTGACTTTTGGAGGTAGTCGTTTACTTTCCAAAACGGGCCACTCTCGAACTTTTCAGCGATGAAGCTGAAGTCGATCGGAAATAGCCTCCCACCGTCGCAAAGAAACGGTTTGTCCTTAAATACTGTGAAGTCGGATATTCCCGGATTACTACTGCTAAACCGCGCAGCGAATTCTTCAGCGCTGCCGGAAACATCGGAGAGAAACGTCTTAACGACTTCCGGCGGAACGCGAGTGGAGCGAAACCACGATTCATCCACGCTAAAGGACTCGGGCGTCGTTTTCAACTTCTCAAGATCGAGATCACCAAAACGCGACATCACGGCGAAAACTAAGGTGCAATACGTCATCAGGGGCATGCCCATAGAGCGTTCAAAGATTTCCCCAATATCAAAGAACGGCGTCTTAGCTCTTAAAGGTTCGACAAATCTAGTGAGCATGAGATACGAGCGCAGCACTTTGGTCTGAAACTGATGAAAGTGAGATCCTTCAATACTTGGCAGCAGGCGGACTATCCAGCCTAATAACCTTTCCTCTTCTGACTTGTACGGCTGTTCCTGTGTCCCAAGAATATCGTTTGCCATTAACAGCACGATTCCTAAACCACCCCAGTAAGGCAGTTTCGTGTCCCGCCCGGCTTCGCCGCAAAATCGCGCAGCCTCCTTCGCAACAAATAGGATCTGTTGCCGATGGAAGATCGGGCGCTGCAAGGTGATCAACTGGTCCGCGAGTGGCTGTGCAAATGCGTCCCGTACAAGCTTCGTGTGCAGTCCCTCGTCAAAGGATCGCTTCCAACTTTCTAGTAAGCTATTCAGGGTGCTGCATGCGCGAAGGCAGGATTCTCGAGCGAACTTGCGCAGTTCGGTCCTAAAATCGTCAATCGTGCACTTCTGCTTCGATACTTCCGAATAGGTTAGATATGCAAGCGCTCTCGGTGCCATAACCCAATCTTAATTGACCTCTCGGTTGCTATGCCTCAACAATTGGCGCGACGTCGGGCGTGAATCTCTACCTAACTTAGAACTCACTAGGCCCAATAGGAGCGGTCGAGCGTGCGGTATTGAATAGCTTCGCCTAGATGTTTGGTTTCGATATTGGGCGAGGCGGAAAGATCGGCGATAGTGCGGGAAACTTTCAGGATGCGGTCGTGGGCGCGGGCGCTCAGGCCTTGCTGGGTCATGGCGCGTTCGAGCAGGCGTTCGCAGTCGGCGGAGAGTTCGCAGAAGGTGCGGATGTGGCGGGAGGACATTTGGGCGTTGCAGTAAAGTTTTTGGCGGGACGAGGCGAAGCGTTCCAGTTGTTTCTGGCGGGCACGGACGACGCGGTCCCGAATCTTGGCCGAGTTCTCGGATTCGTGGGTGGAGCGCATTTCTTTGTAGTTCACGGCGGGGACGTCGATGTGAATGTCGATGCGGTCCATGAGCGGGCCGGAGATTTTGGAGACGTAGCGCTGGATCATGGGGGGGTGCACTGGCAGTCGCGGGTGCGTAGAGCATCTGGTGACTGTGAGTAATTCCCCCACTGTTCGCAAAGATGAGAAATGTTGCACCGGGTCGCGGGCACACGAAGTCCTGAGGTGCCAGATATCAGCTTAAGGATTTGCGGACTTGCTGGCTGTGACGGATGTCACCGGAGAGCTGCGGAAAACCCGGGCAGTCCCAACGGGATTGTCGAGGGATCAGTGAATGGTCTTGGTCTTGCGCGACATGTAATCCATCAGCAGGTACTGGCCGAGCGTGTAGGGCGTGGTGAAATAGGCCTTGCCGCGGCACATCTCGGTAACTTTCTGCACGAACTGCACCAAGCCATAGTCGGACGCCAGCATGAACGTATTGATGAGCACGCCCGCGCGCTTGCACTTCGAGACTTCCTCCAGCGTCTGGCTCACGACCAGAGGGTCCAGACCAAAGGCATTCTTGTAGATGCGGCCGTCTTCCAGCGTGAGTGCCGACGGTTTTCCGTCGGTGATCATCACGATCTGCTTCATGTCTTTTCTCTGGCGCTGCAGGATTCTCTGGGCCAAACGCAGCCCTTCGCGCGTGTTGGTGTAGTAGGGGCCAACCTTCACCCTCGCCAGTTGCGACAAGGGGATCTCTTCGGCGGAATCGTGGAAGAGCACCAGCGAGAGCGAGTCTCCTGGGTACTGGGTGCGAATCAAATGCGAGAGAGCCATCGCGACTTTCTTCGCCGGGGTGAAGCGGTCTTCGCCGTAGAGAATCATCGAGTGCGAACAGTCGAGCATCAGCACCGTGGCGCACGACGACTGGTACTCACACTGGTGGACCTGCAAATCGGAATATTCAATGTTGAGCGGGAGCGTGAGACCCTCGCGCTGGATGGCGCTGGAGAGCGTGGCCGTAATGTCGAGGTTGAGCGTGTCGCCGAACTCGTAAGTCTTGGCCGAGCCGCTGGTTTCGATGCCGGTCGCGAGGTCGCGCGTGTCATGGCGTCCAAAGCTTGATTTGCCCAGCGACCCTAGTAGGTTGCGCAGAGACTTGAAGCCCAGGAAGTCGAGACTCTTGTCGGTGATTTCAAACTTGGCCTGCTGTGCTTCGCCAGTCTGTCCGCCGACGCTGGACTGTCGAGATGGGTCATGCGGCTGGTCGATCGAGATGTAATCTTCCTGCTGCATCCGCTCGATGAGCTTCTCGATCAGTTCGTCGAGTTGCCCTTCCATCTGCATTTGCTCGATCTGCTCGCGCAGGTTCTCGTCGAACATTTCGCCGTTGAGCAATGCTTGTTCGATGGCGCGCTTGAGTTCGTCGAGAGTCTGCTCGCCTTCGGGGAGTTCGTACCACATGGACTCCTGAAACCCGCTCTGCAGCAGGTANNGGTCGTTGGTCGTCGGTCGTTGGAGACACGCTTTCATCGCCCGGTCCGACCCTCGAGTTCTGTCTGCGATTTATTTTCGCAATGCGCATCAAAACGTTCATTAGACCGAAATACGGTCCACCCGGTTCCACTTTGACGCGGAGCGTTGCGCCATCCCTCAGTCCTACATCCAAGTTTCCACCTTCAGACTTGATGCGTGGTTTTAGGAAGTCCGCCTTAGGGATGGCAATGGTGTAAATCTCATCAAAGTGAACTCTCCGCATTTCCCTGAGGCATTTAAAGACCAGGAGCGATTTGGCAAGGATGAACCATTCGTTTTGTGAGGACACTTTGGCAATTATCGGCTTCCCTCCTGCCACATTTTCCAGATACGCGAACTGCTCGGGCGTTAGTCTGTCGGCGGGGCTAGTAAATTCGTCGCCACCGCCTCTCTGGCGGAAGATCGCGATGATGCGTTTCGCGGATATCATAGGCAAACGACCAACGACCAGCGACGGTGTTAGTTAAATTGTCGTCTCTGCCGGTATGGACGCTCGTCCGGCTCGAATGACTTTTCCCGCGCGGGTTCCTGCTTTTTCTCGCCGGCCTTGAAGACGCGCTCCTCGCTGCGACCGATGCGCTTATGGGCGTGCAGGCCTTCGAGGATGAACTCTGCCGCCGACACTTGTTGCTCGGGACTTTCTTTTGGCGAAACGCCGAGAGGACCGAGTTTGTCGACCAGGCCCTGGATTCCCTTCAAATTCTCCAGTGCCTCCACCGCTGGCACGGAATCCGACAACTGGATCTCGCCGCCCAGGTCGAACCACTGCACGATCTGATGCACGTTTGCTCCGGTGTAATATTCGTCATAGGTTTTGGAGATTGAGGCG
>PLEA01000148.1 GCA_003136335.1 Acidobacteriaceae bacterium
AACATGATCGTCTACCAGGGCGATACCGAGTTCGCCAGCGTCGAACAGCAGCGCAACCTGCTGGAGAACGCGCCCACCGAGTGGGATCGCCGCGCGATCACCCGCGTGATGATCGAGGAAATGCGCCACGGCTGGCAGATGTGCGCCTTGCTGGTCGACCACTTCGGCTATTCCGGCAAGGTTGAAGCGCAGAAAATGCTCGAACGGCGCGCCTTTGAGAATAAGCGTCTGCTTGGCGCCTTCAATGTCGACGTCGATAACTGGATGGACTTCTTCACCTACACGGATTTCGTCGACCGCGACGGAAAGTTCCAGTTGCAAATGCTGAAGTATTCCGCATTCGCTCCGCTGGGGCGGTCGATGTCCTACATGCTGCGCGAAGAAGCCTTCCACATGGGCACGGGCAACGACGGGCTGCGGCGCATCGTGGAAGCGGGCGTGATTCCGGCGTGGCTGATTCAAAAATATCTCAACAAGTGGATTTCGAGTTCCTACGACCTGTTTGGCACGGATCATTCTTCGTCAGCGCACTGGGCGTATGTGTGGGGCGTCAAGGGTCGTTACGACGAGCCCAAGAACGATAAGGTTCCCGATTTAGACGATCTGAATGACTACAACCGAAACCTGTATCGTGACGAAGTGGTGGGACTAATTGAGCGTTTCAACGGCGCGCTGAAGCCGGGCGAGCCGAAGCTGTATGCGCCGCACATCAAATTCAATCGCGCCATCGGGAAATGGGCAGGACAGAAATTCCACGCGCAGACCGGCGAACCTCTGGACGATCGCGCCTACGAAGAGCACGTGAAAGACTATATGCCGTCGGCAGAGGACAAGAAGCTGCTGCTCGATATCATCAACAACGAGAAGAAGTGGATCGTGGAAAAAACAGGCGCGCGCGATCCGCTCTCGACCATCGGCGAAGTGCGGAAATCGGCGATTAACCTGTGAGACTGTTTTATGAATCGGTTGTAGGTTGGGCGGTTTTTGGGAAGGGCACGGCTTCAGCCGTGCCGCTAGACGGAAATTTAGTGCCGGCTTTAGCCGCTGAGGTTGACGTAGGAAAACTGGATATATGCCGACCATACAGATAGCGTCCTCCCGCCTCGCAGTCGACTTCCCGCCTTTCATTGCGCGAATTGTGCTACGCAATCCGCCGCTGAACGTTATCGATATCCCCATGATGGAGGAACTATCGCAGTCGCTGGCGGAGGTCGAGTCTCGGCCAGACGTTTCCGTAATCGTGTTTAGCAGCGACGGTAAAGCGTTTTCAGCGGGCGTGGATGTGTCCGCTCACACTCCCGACAAAGTCGAAGAGATGTTGACGAAGTTCCACGCCGTGATCCGGGCGGTCGTCGCCACGAAAAAGGTCACCATTGCCGCGGTGCATGGGCACTCCTTGGGTGGGGGCGCAGAATTGGCCATGGTTTGCGACATCGTCTGCACCACGGAATCGGCGCAATGGGGATTTCCGGAAATCAAGCTGGGCTGCTATCCACCCGTCGCGTGTACCGCGCTCGCTGCCCTCGTGGGACAGAAGCGCGCAGCGGAGCTAATTCTGACCGGGCGGACGATCACCGGCAAAGAGGCGGCCGAGATTGGTCTGGCCAATCGCGCCGTGCTCGACAATGAATTGCCTGTCGCGGTGGACGAATGTATCGGACACTTGCGCAAGCTCAGCCCGGTGGCGCTGGCGTTGGCTAAGAAAGCGTCCTACGCTTGGGACTCGATGCACTTTGATAAAGGTCTGGCTCGCGCCGAGCGGATCTACTTTGACGAACTGATGAAGACCTCGGATGCGCATGAAGGAATCCGCGCGTTCATGGAAAAGCGCGAGCCGAGGTGGACAGGGAAGTAGAGGTTCCCGGACAGCCCCTAACCATGGACTACGAAATTACTCCCGAAGAGGTAAAGAGCAAGCTCGACGTAGCCGAAGCGTTTACGTTGCTCGATGTTCGCGAGCCCTGGGAGTTTGAAACTGCGCGGATCGATGGTGCCAAGCTAATGCCGATGGGCGATGTGCCCTCGAGAGCGCATCAGGAACTCGATCCCGAGGATCACGTCGTGGTGGTTTGCCATCACGGCGTGCGCTCTATGAATGTGACTGTGTGGCTGCGGCAGCAGGGATTTGAGAAGGCCCAGTCCATGCGCGGCGGCATGGATGCCTGGTCGCGGCGAGTGGATGGAAAGGTGCCGATGTACTAAGGGCGCTGTTGGCTTTTGGCTCTTAGCCTTTAGCCAAATCGGCAAGCTAAGAGCTAAAGGCCAAGAGCTAAAAGCTATCCATGAAAAAAGAACTCATCGAACTGCGCGTCAACGGCCGTCCGCACGAGCTTGCCATCGAGCCCAGCGCTCTTCTGCTCGATGTGTTGCGGCAGGAACTGCAGCTCACGGGTTCGAAGCGTAGCTGCGATGATTCTTCCTGCGGCGCGTGCACTGTACTTGTGGATGGTGTTGCCATGATGTCGTGCACCTTGCTCGCGGCCAGTTGCGAGGGCCAGGAGATCAGTACCATCGAGGGAGTGAGTGAGCATGGCGCTCTCGCGGCAATCCAGAAGGCCTATGGCGACTGGGGTGGAGCGCAATGCGGCTATTGCACGCCGGGTTTCATCATGACCGTGAAATCGCTGCTGGCGGAGAATCCCGAGCCGTCGGAGGCCGATGTTCGCGCCGCCCTGAGCAGCAATCTCTGCCGCTGCACCGGCTATAGCCAGATGTATGAAGCCATCAGGTCGGCGATCGCAGCGGAGCGCAAGGGTTCGACTGTTATTGGGTGAAGTGGTCCGCATGCGAAAAACAGATTCCTCGCTTTGCTCGGAATGACACAGCAAATCGGAATGACAAAATGAGCGACGGTTTCTCCATTATCGGCAAGCCCACCGCGATGATCGACGCGGCGCAGAAGACCACTGGCGCCGGCAAGTACACCGACGACCTCAGCGTACCCGGCATGCTGACCGGCAAGATTCTGCATTCGCCGTATCCGCACGCGCGCCTCAAGCGTATCGACACGAGCCGCGCCGAGAAATGCGACGGCGTAGTTGCAGTAGTTGTGGGTAAGGATGCTCCCAACCCTTACGGCATTCTCCCGGTGGGCCACGACGAGTACGCGCTAGCTCTCGACAAGGTGCGCTACGTGGGCGACAACGTCGCCTGTGTGGTTGCCGTTTCAGAGGCAATCGCCGAGAAAGCGCTGGATCTGATCGACGTCGATTACGAAGTCCTGCCCGCGTACTTTGATCCCGAAGAATCGATGAAGGCCCGGAGTGATCTCATCCACGACTCCAAGCCGGGCAATCTGGAAAAGGATTACCACCACGTCTTCGGTGATCCCGACAAGGGTTTTGCTGAAGCCGATCGGGTGGCCGAGGCGCGGTTTATCGCCAACGAAGTGACGCACGCGGCCATGGAGCCGCATTCCACGCTGGCGTCGTTCGAGCTCGATCCGCACACCGGCAAGCCCGGACGCCTGACCGTATGGTCTTCGACCCAGGTTCCCTACTACCTGCAGCACAAGCTGTCGTTGGTGCTCGAAATGCCGATGTCGCAGATTCGCGTGATCAAGCCGCTCGTGGGCGGTGGATTCGGTGGCAAGAGCGAAGTGATTCCGCTCGAAATAATCGCCGCCGTGGCCGCGCGCAAGGCCCAGGCGCCAGTCAAAATTACCTACACGCGCGAGGAAGTCTTCTGGGCGCACCGCGGACGCCCGCGGACCATCATTGACCTGAAAACCGGCGTGACCAAGGACGGCCGCATCACCGCCGTGAAAGCGCGTGTAGTGCAGGACGGCGGCGCCTACTGCTCCTACGGCGTCGTCACCATTCTTTATTCCGGCGCGCTGCTGGGCGCGCTCTACGAGATCCCAAACATTCAGTATGACGGATACCGGGTGCTTACGAACAAGCCGGCGTGTGGCGCCATGCGCGGACACGGCACGGTGAACGTGCGTTTCGCCTTCGAATCGCAACTGGATGAACTCGCCGCGGAAATCGGAATGGACCCAGCCGAGATTCGCCAGCGTAATCTACTGCAGCCGCCCTGCATTACCGTGAATGGTCTGCGAGTTCAAAGTTACGGATTGCCCGAGTGCATCGAAAAAACGGTTACGCGTTCCCAATGGAAACAGCGCAAAGGCAAACTGCCCAAGGGACGCGGCCTCGGCATCGCCTGCAGCCACTACGTGAGCGGCGCGGCCAATTCGATTATTCGCTCCGACATGCCACACTCGACGGTGAATATCAAGATCGATCGCGATGGCGGTGTGGTGGTGTACACCGGCGCATCGGAGATTGGTCAGGGCTCGGATACGATGACCGCTCAGGTCGCCGCCGAAGTGCTGGGATGTTCACTCCCTCGCGTGCGAGTGATTGCCGCCGACACGGATCTGACGCCGATCGACATTGGCTCGTACTCGAGCCGCGTGACCTTCATGGCGGGGAATGCGACCCTGCGGGCGGCCGAAGAAGTGAAGAAGCTGCTCGCTGCCGCGGCGGCGCAGAAGATGAAATGCGTCGCGGGCGACCTGATGTTCCGCGATGACCTCGTCTTCAAGAAGGGAAGCGAGTCGCCGGTCGTGAAGAAAAATGTCAGCAAAGATCAGGCAGAGGAAGTCGAAGTGACGCAGGCTGGAGCTTCGGTCAGCGGACGCGTAGAAGGTCAGATATTGCGGGGATCGCTGCAGCAGAAGCGTAAAGAAGAAGGCCCGAAGGATTGGATGACATTTGAAGAGGCGGTCGTCGCGGCCATCGACTTTCACGGAGCGCTCACCGGTACCGGCTCTTACGCTCCTCCCCAGGAAGCTCGCGGCGGCAAACACAAAGGCGCTGGCGTGGGGCCATCGCCGGCATATTCGTACTCCGCGCAAGTTGCCGAAGTGAGTGTCGACGAAGAAACCGGCGAAGTGGTCGTGCACAAAGTCTGGGCTGCTCACGATTGCGGGCGCGCTCTGAATCCAGTTTCTGTGGAAGGTCAGATCATCGGCTCGGTCTGGATGGGCATGGGACAGGCTCTCACCGAGGAGATGGTTTGGAAAGACGGTATGCTCATGAATGCCGGATTGCTCGAGTATCGCACTCCGTCATCGGTGGAGTCGCCCGAGGTCGAGCCCATCATCGTGGAGAGCGTCGATCCGGAAGGCCCGTTTGGCGCGAAGGAATGCAGCGAGGGATCGCTGGCGGCAACGATCCCCGCGATTGCCAACGCGATCTACGATGCGGTCGGCGTGCGCTTGCATGAGTCGCCGTTCACGCCGGAGAGAGTTCTGGCGGCGCTGCGCGCGAAGAAGAATGCGAAGGCGCTGAACCTGACGGATGGCGTCGACCCTACTTCGCCCACACACTTCCGCGAGCATGGGGGTTCGCTCTGCTTCAACGGCAAAGGCCCGGAACGCCACGTGCTTGATCCCTCGCGGCGCCAAGCGCCATCCGTAGCAGGAGGCACGGATTGAGCCTGCCGGAATTCAAACTCCTGCGGCCCAAGTCAGTCGACGAAGCCGTTGAGTATTTGGGCCAGCACGCAGCACGTGTGGCCGCGGGTGACTCGCCCGCGCTGTCAGCACAGCTTCGCATTATCGCAGGCGGCACCGATCTGATTCCCTCCATGCGGCAAAAGCTTTTCGAGCCGGAGTACGTTCTCGACCTTCGCGGAATTACGACGATACAAGGCATCAGGCCACAGGCCGATGGTGGCGTCGAAGTCGGCGCCTTAACCACCCTCCGAGCGATTGAGCGTTCCGATTTTCTGCAACAGCATTATCCGGTCCTAACCGAAGCTACCGCTACCGTGGCCTCGCCCGTGCTGCGTAACATGGGCACGATCGGCGGAAACATCTGCCTCGACACGCGCTGCCTCTGGTACAACCAGTCGCTGACCTGGCGCATGGGGTGCGGATTCTGCATCAAGAAAGACGGCGATCTTTGCCACGTAGCCCCCGGCGGAACGAAGTGCTGGGCAGTATTTTCCGGAGACACGCCTCCAGCATTGCTCTGCCTGAACGCGGAAATCGAAATCGCCAGCGCCGCAGGAACGCGCCGTGTTCCGTTGTGCGATTTCTACACCGGGCTTGGCGACAGCTATCGTAAGCTGCAGCCGAACGAACTGGTCACGCGAGTCTTCCTGCCGGCCTCGGCAGCAGACTACCGTGGTGTCTACCGCAAACTGCGAGTTCGCGGATCGATCGATTACCCGCTGGCCGGGGTCGCGGTGGTGATGAAGCGATCCAATGGTCACGTCACCGATGCCCGCATCGGCCTAACGGCAGTGAATCCCGCGCCGCTGCTGGTGAAGGGCGCAGGCGATTTGCTGACCGGCAATGCGGTGGACGAGGCATTGGCTGAGGCCGTTGGGGATTTGGCCGCAAAGACTGCGAAGCCGCTGACGACGTCCGCGTTGACCCCAGAATACCGTCGAGAGATGATTCGCGTATTCACCAAGCGGGCCGTGCTCGCCGCGGCAGCGAACTGATTGCTCTGTTATTCTTCTGGCGACTGTTTGATTAATCCCTAGCCACTAAAATGATCACCGACTGCCACATCCACATCCAGCCTATGGAAATGTTCAAGCCCCATGCGCTGGAGCTGATGAAAAAGAAGCGGCCAAACTTCGACCAGATCGTCGAGTTCTGCCGCTCGCCCAAAGCTTTCCTCAAGTACCTGGACGCCAGCGGCATCGACCGGGCCGTGCTCATCAACTACGTTGCCCCCGAGGTGATCGGGTTCACCAACGGAGTGAATCAGTTCGTCGCCGACTATGTGAAAGAAAATCCGAAGCGCCTGCTCTCATGCGGCAGCCTGCACCCGCGGCACACCACGAACGTACTGGCCGATGTGGAGCACATTCTGCGGTTGGGTCTGCAGATGATCAAAATTCATCCGCCCCACCAGTTACTGTTTCCCAACGACTACCTGAGCGGCGTGAAAGAACTTGAGATCATTTACCGCGCCGCCGAAGCGAATGGCATACCGGTCATGTTCCACACGGGGACGTCGATTTTTCCCGGTGCGCGCAACAAGTATGGTGATCCTATTTACCTCGACGATGTTGCCGTCGATTTCCCCAAGCTATAGATCCTGCTGGCTCACGGTGGACGCCCGCTGTGGATGCAGACCGCATTCTTTCTGGTGCGGCGGCATCCCAACGTCTATCTCGACATCAGCGGCATCCC
>PLEA01000093.1 GCA_003136335.1 Acidobacteriaceae bacterium
CAACGGATTCTGGCCATCCCTGCGAAAAAGACGGACACCCGGCTTGTCAGGCACCTCACTGCCCAGGAGATGCAATCGATCCTGGATGCCCCTGACCCAACTGTCCGGGACGGCATCCGTGACCGAGCGATGCTTCATCTTTGCTTCGCGGGTGGACTGCGGGTCTCTGAACTGGTGGGACTCCGGATCGAAGATATGATGCTGCAACCTCAAGCCAGCGTTCTAATCCACGGCAAAGGCCGAAAAGAACGTTGCTTGCCGCTGTGGAAAGAAACTGCATCCGCGGTTCGTGCTTGGCTGTCTGTCCGCGGTGAAGTTCGGGTTCCAGAACTGTTCCCCAATGCTCGCAATGATGCCATGACCCGCGCCGGTTTCGAGTACATCCTGCGTAAGCATGTCCATACCGCGGAGACGCGCTGTTCAACGCTCTCCTCAAAACATGTTTCACCACATGTTCTAAGGCACACCTGCGCTCTGACCATCCTGCAAGCCACCAAAGATCTCCGGAAGGTGTCTCTCTGGCTCGGGCATTCCAGCATGCAAACCACGGAGATTTACACTCGCGCCGACCCGTCTGTGAAGCTCGAAGCCCTCGAATCAGTGATCGCTCCGAAGCTGCGGACGGGCCGCTTTAAGGCAACTGACAAACTGATCGAGATGCTGAAGGCCGCTCCTAATATGCGGAGCCAAAAGACCACACAATGACGGCCGGCACTTTCCATAGATCGCGGAGTCCGCATAAAAATGGACTCCGCATTAAATCTGTTATGCGGTGCACCGCATAAAGTGTTGGAAGTGAGCAGCGTGCTGGCGCGCTCGTAGCGGCGCATGATGATCTCCAGCAGGTCCTCGGCGGCGGTCAGCGGCAGCTTGCGCATACCAAAATCATCAATGATCAGCAGAGACACGGTGGTCAGCGACTCCATGAATTCTTTGCGTGCCCCATCCACGACGGCCTCGGCCAAGTCGTCCAACAAGACGTGGGTTTCGCGGTAGAGCACGCGGTAACCCTGTTGGATCGCGGATTGACCGATGGCCTGAGCCAGATGACTCTTGCCACTTCCACCTGGGCCGAGAAACAAAACATCTTCCCGCTTGGTGATGAAAGCGCACGTGGCCAGGTCGAAGACCAGGCTGCGATTCATCTTGGGGTTGAAGGTGAAATCGAAATTGTCCAGGGTCTTGTGCGGGTCGCGAAACCCGGCTTGTTGGCGCCGCCGGTCGAGCAACCGCTCGCTGCGCCGGGTGAGTTCGTCAGAGACCAGGCAAGAAATCAAATCGATCGGCGCCATAGTCTCGGCCTGCGCTTGGCGCAGGCGGGTTTCCAGCACGGCGGCGATTCCACCGAGCCGGAGTTGTCGTAATGCACGTTCTAACTCAATCAGGTTCATTCCTCGCTCTCCTTGGTTTTGTTGTCGATGACGTCGCGGTATGCCGTGAGCTGGCGGATCAGGGGGTCGACCTGCCGCAAGCTCAGGGGCAGTTGCGGGTGGCGCTCCATATAACGCCGCACAAAACGGTACTCGCAGACGCCGACCTCCAGGGCGGCGGCACAGGCGTCATCCACACTGGCGACGCCGTACTTCTTGGCCAGCGACAACATGCCCTGAATGCGGCGCACGGCGGTCTCCCCGTCTTTGCGGTGCATGCCGCGGCAGAGCGCTCCGATCTGCGATCCGGCTTGATCCGCCCGGGCCAGTAGTTGCATGGTGCCCAGCGGCGTTTGCTTGGGGCGGTCTTCCTCTTTGATGCGATGGCCGCCGCGTGCATGGCGCAGGTGTTCGCGTAGCAGTTCTCCGGTCTGCGGGTTCAGCAGGCGCACCTGTCGGTCATCCCACTGCACCTGGACACGTCGTCCAATCCAGCCGGGCGGCGCGCCATAGTAGGCGGCCTCGACTTCCACGCAGCCGTCCAAATGCACCGTACGTTCGCCATACTGGTAGTAGCGAAAGGGCTCGACCGGCAGCGGCAGCAGGGCCGGTCGCTCTTCGGCGAACATGGCTGCGACCTGCCGTTTGGTGGTGCCGTGAATGCGCGTATCGGCCCAGCGCTCTTCCCAGTGGTCCAGGTACGCCTGCGCCTCCGCCAGGCTTTCGAAGCGCAATCCTTTTAGAGGGGTCTTCTGCGCATGGCCGACGCCGGACTCCACCTTCCCTTTTCGATCCGGGTCCGCCACGCGGCAGGGCAGCGGGACACTACCATAATGTTTCAGCACGTCCCGATAGAGGGGATTGATCGTGGGATCGTAGAAATCGGGAGAAAGCACACCCTCGCGCAGGTTGTCGAGCACAACCGTGCGCGTTACGCCTCCCAATCGACGGAAGGCCTTCTCGTGCAGCTCGGCCCAGATCTGCGAACTGGATTGGAACACCAGCAGCCTGACCGCCTTCCGGCTATAGCCCAGCGTCAACACGAATAGCCGCGTGCGCCGGTATTTGCCGCTCCGAGCATCGCGGACCATAGGGCCCGTACCATAATCGACCTGAGCTTCTTCGCCGGGGGCGGTCTCAATCACGGCACAGGCTTCCGGGGACTGCTTTCCACGGAACTTGCGGACGAAACGCTTGACGCTCTGATAGCCGCCGGAGAAACCGTAGGCGTCCACCAGATCCTGCCAGATCGCCTTGGCGTTGCGGCCTCGGGATAGACCCAATTCGATCGCGTCTCGATAGGCTTCGCAAAGGCTGGCCGATGGGCTACTACCAGGTTGCGGCTCCACCTTGACTGCAGCTTCGCCGCTCGCCGCACCGCCGGGGCCGGGGATCACTTCATGGCACCCACTGGCCGGTTTTGCCGGCTGGACGGCGGCGGTTCCCTCCTCGAAAGGCGGCCGGGAGTCGGTGGTCACCCCCGCAGACCGCCTGGCCGGTTTTGGCGGCAACAGGCGGCCACGAGGTGGCCGCAGTTCCACCCCGGCCTCCTTCAAATAGGTAGAGATCGTTTCTCGACGAACCTCGGTTTCCCGTTGAATCCGTCGCAACGACCATCCCAGACGCCCTAAGGCGATGACTTGTTGTTTCTTTTCCTCGCTCAAGACATTGCTCATGGGGACGGAGGATAACGTCCTCACATCCCAAGTCAACGTCCTGGATAGCGCTCTACAACTGGCCGGTTTTCAGGTGACCCTGACTGGCCGGTTTTGGGTGACCCCCGAGGGTGGAATTGTTCTTCAAGTGGATCAAGCAGCACCTACGAATCAAGGCCTTTTATGGCACCAGCAAGAACGCCGTGAAGACGCAAATCTGGGTCGCGGTCTCCGTTTACGTCCTGGTGGCCATCGTCCGTAAGAGGCTGGCCCTGGGGGCGAGCCTTTACCAAATTCTACAGATTTTGAGCGTGACGCTTTTCGAGAAAACGCCCATTTTACAGGCCCTCCAAGCATCCGACTCCCAAGAAGGATTACCTGATCCGGACAACCAACTGATTCTATTCGACTTCTAGCCGGACACTAGTG